>JAJRWN010000025.1 GCA_024276745.1 Bacteroidota bacterium | reverse complement strand
GACCTATCTATCATCATTTTTTACTCAAAACAATAGGCTTCATATGACTGCCGATACTTATGCCATGATAGATGATAAAGCTCCTCAACGGGTGGCTGATTTTGACCCTGAGATCAAAATAATTGTAATGCTTCGTGAACCGGGTGTCCGTGCATTTTCGAATTATCGTTATGCGCGCAATTGTGGGTATGAAGACAAAGGATTTGATTTTATGCAAGCTTTGCTCGATGAACCTCATCGGTTGAAAGAAAATGATATTATTCAACGAAACAACCGGTGCCATCTTTACGGAAGCCTTTATGCTTATCATCTGAAACGATGGGTAAAAGTAATGGGAAGAGAGCATATTTTTATAGGAACACTTGAAAATCTAATCCTTGATCCACAAAAATTTCTATCCCGTTTATTTGATTTTCTTGCATTACCTGATTTTAAAATAAGGCCTGTCGATGCCCAAAATGCATCGGCTAAGGCCCGTTCCGTTGGGCTCGAACAAATGCTGCTGAACCGCAACACTGCATTTAGAAAAGTACTGAGAAAAACAGTTCCCCCAATCCTTAAAAAAGCAATTATCCGTTCCCGTATCGTTGATAAGGTTCATCGCATTAACCGCAAAGAAAGTCAAGTAGAAAAGCTACCTGAAGATTGTAGAAAATATCTCGATGATTACTTTAGACAAGACTTAGAAATGCTTGAAAAAGAATTCGATGTGACATTTAACGATTAACGGTATTTGCTCCGGCCAAGGATTGTAGAAAGCCTAGGAAAAAGGCTTTTTTTAAACGGTATTTTATTGATGATGCTTCTTCATCCATAGCCAGTCGTTGCAAATGTGTGTTGAGGATGTCTTTTTTTAAGCCGGCACAGCCAAAACTTACATCACATTGTTGGCTCATCCAATGAATAAAGTCTGCACTCATTCCAAAATCGGTAAAAGGAAAAGAAAAGGTTTTGACACGTTGTGGAAAGTGGTTTTCAATCCATTTCATGCTTTCGGTCACTTGCCTTTTTCTTGTTTGTTCATTCAGCAGTCTAAAGTCAGGATGATCAATACTATGTGCTCCCAAACTAAAACCATGGTCATTTAACCATTCAAGATCGCCCGATTGAAGATAAGGTTTATCATTTATTAGAAACTTGTGGTAGTCAAGTCCATATTTTTCCAGTAATAGATTCAGTTCATCTGTATCGGTATGATTCATATTCAACAGATGCTTTCGCATTGCCAAAGAAATGTTTGGACGCTGCCAAAGCAACAAACCAATCTTATAACGATAGAATAAATCCTTATTATCGATAAATGCCGGGTTTACAAAAAAAGTGGCGGGGATACCCATTTCCAGCAATATTGGAGCAATAGTCTCGCGACAGGATTTCAAACCATCATCAAAACTTATATGCATCAAGGGTTTACCTGAAGGATAGACCTCCTGACCTATTAATATTTTGTTGAGTTTTTCGATACTAACCGGATCAAAATATTTTAATAAATATGCCAACTCTTTCCTGAATTCGATACTTGATAAACTTCGATAGAAAGGTTTTAACCATCCTTGATCTGCATCCGAAACATGATGATAAAAAAAAGAATATACTGACTTTTTCTTTCGACCAAATAAGACAGATTCCGGAATCAACAAACCCGGTAATGAAATTAGTTTTCGAATCATTGTTTGCATCTTGCTAAAATAAAATAAAGGGAATAATTATTTGAGAAAACATAAATTTTATATAATCGTATATTATAGTGATTTTATGCCTGTTTTATAAGGCAGTTTATAAGTATTTTGAGGAGATTATTACGAGTATGTATGGTGTTGCAAGATAAATCATTTGAATGATAAAAAAAAGTGATAATCTTCTAACAAAGCATTATCAATACCTATTATACCACTCTAAATCATTTACTTATGAAACACTTTACATCTATTCTAACATTGAGCCTTTTTTTATCAGTAAACGTTTTTGCACAGGCCCCCCAACTGATCAATTACCAGGCCGTGGCCAGGGATGCCAGCGGTAACCTGATTGCCAACCAGGCAGTACAGGTGCGTTTTACCGTTCACCAGGGCTCGGCCAACGGAACGGTCGCTTACCAGGAATCCCATTCCGTAACCACCAACGATTACGGCCTCTTTTCCCTCCATATCGGGGAAGGTACCGTAAACACCGGCTCCTTCAGCAACATTCCTTGGGGTTCGGCTGCCTGTTTCCTCCAGGTGGAAATCAATGACGGAAACGGTTACCTGGATTTGGGCACTACCCAACTGGTCAGCGTGCCCTATGCGCTCTATGCCAATGAAGCCGGTAATGTGGTGCAATATATGGCCGGTTCGGGAATCAGCATAGCGGGAGATACAATTTCCAACACCGCCCCGGACCAGGCCGTAACCCTCACGGGGGCGGGTGCAACAACCGTTACAGGCACTTACCCAAACTTTACCATCAGCTCCACTGACAACAACACTACTTATTCGGCAGGAACGGGTATCAATATTAGCGGTACCACGATCACAAATACGGGCGACACGGACGCCTCGGACGATATCACCAACACCACTTCGGCCGGGGGCGACCTGTCCGGTACCTATCCCAACCCTACGGTGAGCGCCCTTCAGGGCAATGCCGTCAGCAGTACCGCGCCTGCCAACAACCAGGTGCTCAAATGGAACGGCTCGGCATGGGCTCCGGCTGCCGACCTGAACAATGACGGGGACTGGACGGTCTCCGGCAGCACACTCTATGTCGATACCTCTAAAACCGTGAACACCGGTTCCGGTACACAGCCCATGCTCTCCATCAACGGGCCCTACCTCTCTTTCCTCAACACCGGAAAATCCGTATTTATCGGTGAAGGAGCGGGTATGTCCGAAGACTTAAACAGCAATAAAAATATTTTTATTGGCTATCAGACCGGGAAAAATACTACATCTGGATTTGAGAATTCAGCAATCGGGTATCAGGCGCTGTACCACAACACCACCGGATATGATAACACAGCAACAGGGTATCAGGCACTTTATAGCAACACGATCGGTTCGTATAACATTGCCAACGGATATGTTGCACTTTATAGCAACACGACCGGTTCGCATAACATGGCCAACGGATATCAGGCACTTTATAGCAACACGATCGGTTCGTATAACATTGCCAACGGATATGTTGCACTTTATAGCAACACGACCGGTTCGCATAACATGGCCAACGGATATAAAACGCTTTATCACAACGTGTCCGGTTCGGAAAACATTGCCCACGGGTTTAGAACGCTTTATAACAATACAACCGGTTCGGATAACGTTGCCATCGGAGGTAGAGCACTCTCTTATCTTACACAAGGATATGGTAATTCCGCTATGGGCAAATATGCCGGCCATTATCTTACAACCCAAAGTTACAATGTGATGGTAGGGAATAATGCGGGAGATTTTAATACCTTCAGCTACGGGAGTTTTTTGGGGAGCCAGACTTACCCTTCGGCCAATGGCTTTTCCAATATTACCGGTATCGGTTATACTGCCCGGCCCACTGCGAGTAATTCGGTGCGAATCGGAAATAGTTCGGTCAGCTCTATCGGTGGTTATGCTGCCTGGACAAACTTAAGTGACGGACGATACAAAAACAATGTGCAGGAAAATGTACATGGCCTGGATTTTATACTAAAACTTCGTCCGGTTACCTACAATATGGATGTATGGAAGCTTGCCGAAGATTTAAAAGAAGACCAAATACGTGATGAAGAGGGTAATATAGTAATGCAGGAACCGGATGAGCTCACCCGCCAGGGCAGAGACGAAAAAGCAGCTATTGTTTATACCGGTTTTATTGCCCAGGAAGTGGAAAAAACAGCCCGGGAAGTGGGTTATGATTTCAGCGGTGTAGATGCCCCAAAGAATGAAAATGATTTTTATGGCCTGCGCTATGCCGAGTTTGTGGTGCCATTGGTAAAAGGAATGCAGGAACAGCAGGAGATGATTAATACACTACTTGAGCAAAACAAGCAGCAACAGCAATTGATTATTAAAATGCAATCAGAAATTCAGGAATTGAAGCAACAATAAAAAAAAGGCTGCCGGAAGGCAGCCTTTTTTTCTTACATAATAAATTTAATGAGTGGCCAGATATCCGGCTACACTTTCGGCATTTTCTTTCATGCCTTCTTTTCCCTCTTCCCAGTTGGCAGGACATACTTCACCGTTTTCTTCGTGAAACTGCAATGCTTCCACCATGCGGAGTACTTCATTTATATTTCGTCCTAAGGGCAAATCATTCACTAATTCGTGCCGCACAATACCTTCTTTGTCAATTAAGAACAAACCACGGAACGCTACAGCATCTCCCTCAAAGAACACTTCTCCATCTTCGTTGTAATCGTAATCACCGGCCAAAACACCATAGTTCATCGAAATCGTTTTGGTTATATCAGCAACCAAAGGAAACTTCACGCCTTTTATTCCACCGTCTTTTTGTTCGGTTTGCAACCAGGCCCAATGACTGAATTTTGAATCAATCGAACAGCCTACAACAACCGTATTTCTTTTTTCAAACTCATTGATTTGTTTTTGAAAAGCTATGATTTCGGTTGGGCATACGAAAGTGAAATCTAAAGGGTAAAAGAAAAATACTACATGCTTTTTCCCCAAATATTGATCTAATGAAAAATTTTCTACAAACTCGCCTCCATTTACAACGGCATCTGCCTTAAATACGGGTGCTTTTTTTCTGACTAATGACATGTTAATTTATTTTTTGTTTTAAGAATTAATAATGACAAAACTAATTGAATTTCCAAATCCTGTTATCATTGCTTTGCAAACATTAACAAGATAAAAAAAGTTGCATTAACCGATGCTAAATTATTACTCATGTTTAAGAATGATTTGCTATTTGAACATCAGTTGTTAATTGCTTACCTTTGATTAATAAATCTATAAAACGTATAAACATATGAAAAAGTCTCTATTCTTATTCGCTATCCTGAGCATGACTTTCTATCAAACGATATCTGCCCAAGATACCATACCCAATCCAAGTTTTGAAAACTGGATTAACTCGGGTGTTTATGACGAACCTGCCGGTTGGACCACCGGTAATTCGATTGTTGGGAATTTAATACAAACCATACAGAAATCATCTGATGCTTCTGACGGTTCTTTTTCCTTAAAAATGACATCTATGTATTTTGCACTCGGAGGTGTCACCATTCCCGGTGTAGCCACTACGGGCTCTATATCTTTAGATGCTAATTTTAATCCAACATTTAGTGGAGGAACACCTTTTAATAAAGTACCGGCTGCCTTAACCGGAATGTATAAACATAGCCCGGGAGCAGTGGGAGATTCTGCGGCCATCTCGCTTACTTTTACAAAAAATGATTCCGTAAACGATACTTTTCTTGTTGTAGCTGTTGGAGCTTCTTTTTATGCTGATACCGTTAATACCTGGACTCCTTTTGTTGTTCCTATTATGAAATTGCTTCCCATGAATCCTGATTCTCTTTTGATTTTGATTACTTCTTCAATTAGTTCTTCACCACCTCAAGGCGGTACATTATGGATTGATGATCTTGGCTTTACTTGGCCTGCCGGTATACAAAATCCCAACAGTCAATTGGTATTAAACCTTTTTCCAAATCCTGCAAGCGATTATTTGAATATTGCCGTTTCAGAATTCCGACCTGGCTTGCATCTTGATGTGTATAATCTTTTGGGTGAAAATCTTATTCAGTCTCATATCAATGGAAAACTGCAGCAAATAAATATTAGCACATTGAATAATGGTCTCTATATCTACAGACTGATGGATAGCGATGGAATAATATTGAATAGTGGTAAATTTCAGGTTACACAATAAAACAGAAACAATCAATAAATTTGAGGCTTTACAACTGTAAAGCCTCTTCTTTTTTTAATCTTGTACAATATGGATTGGAATATTATAATCAGTTTCCTTTCTCTGACTTTTATGGAAATTGTTCTGGGAATGGATAATTTGATTTTCATCAGTATTCTTTCCTCCGGGCTCGAAGAAAAAAGAGCTTTTAAAGCACGATTTATAGGCCTTTCAGTGGCCGTCTTTATTCGGATTATTTTATTATTTGCATTAGTATGGATTATCGGATTAAACAAACCTTTATTTGTTGTTCTCGATTTTGAAGCCAGCTGGCGGGATTTAGTTTTAATAGCTGGCGGATTGTTCCTAATCTGGAAAAGCGTACATGAAGTACATCAAAAACTTGAAGGAAGTACCCATCAATCGGCAAGGAAAAACAGTACTTTGAGGAGTATCATAATGCAAATTATTCTGCTCGATATCGTTTTCTCTTTCGATTCCATACTCACTGCTATTGGTATGTCAAACGAAATTTGGGTGATGATAGCAGCTATTATTGTTACCGTTGCACTAATGTTTCCCATGCTTGGCAAAGTAGCTGCTCTACTTGATCGCCATCCTTCCCTGAAAATCCTTGCTCTTTCTTTTTTAATGTTGATAGGTTTTATGCTTATACTCGATGGCTTGCATTATGATATTCCGAAAGGGTATATCTATTTCGCACTATTTTTTAGTTTATTTGTGGAGCTACTTAATATTAAAGTAGGCCGCAAATCAAAACCTGTTATACTTCACGATAATAAAGTGGCAGATGAGTAATAAAAGTCCGAATACAGGAGATAAAAAGAAAAGCACACCGTTTTACGATACCTTTTGGTTTCTATTTGCTATTTCTGTAGCCATATTGCTGTTGGCAAATATGCTTCTTGGAGAATATCAAACCTGCATCACTGATGATTGGTGCTTATCATCGAAAGATGACCTATTATTGCTTACAGTTTTTTATTCTTTTTACGCCATGGCCATTTATCTGGGCTTGAGGGTTGGGCTCATATTGGCATTTGGAATATTAAGCTCTAAACGCTCTAACCTTGGTTTTGCCCTGGTATTTTGGATCATCGGAATTCTTGGAGCCTTTTGCTGGATTATGTTTATCCCCCCTTCGGACCGGCTTGAATTTATTCATATACCTATCATAACAGCATTGATGATGGGCCTAGGATTTTTGTTTTATTTTGGATTTAAACCGAAAAAAAGCAAGAAGCTAAAGTGGAAAAAAACAAATCAATGAACCGGCAAATCCTTCGCCTGGCAGTTCCCAATATTGTTACCAATATCACGATTCCTCTTTTGGGGCTTGTAGATACTGCAATTATGGGGCATTTACCTTCACCGGTTTTTCTCGGTGCCATTGCTTTGGGTAGTATGGTATTCAATTTTGTTTTCTGGGGATTTGGATTTTTACGTATGGGAACTACCGGGTTAACCGCTCAGGCTTTTGGCCGCAAAGATCAACATCTTCAATATCTGATGCTCAGCAGAGGTATTCTGCTGGCACTGCTTTTGGCATTGGTACTGATTATATTTTCCGGGCCAATAGCCTGGTTAGGATTTCATTTTGTAGATGGAAATATGGAAACCATCGGTCTGGCTCAGCAATATTTCCGCATCAGAATTATAGCTGCTCCGGCTACTTTAATGCAACTTGTTTTATTCGGATGGTTTCTTGGTATGCAAAATTCATTTTGGCCGATGATGGTGGCCCTTGCTACCAATGTATTGAACATTGCCTTTGATATCATGTTTGTCTTTGGCTTTGGACTGGCTTCGGCCGGAGTGGCATGGGGTACGGTACTGGCACAATATTCCGGATTGATGATGGGGATGTATATAACCTGGCGGCAATATGGTTTTTTATTTAGGAAAATTAAATGGGAAACATTATTCAACCGGCCACAGTTAATTGCATACTTCCAGATTAATATCAATCTTTTTATCCGTACCATTTTGCTCTTATTTGCCTTTTATTTCTTCACTATCCAATCAGCTGCCTTTGGCGATCTTATCCTTGCTGCCAATTCGGTATTGCTCCAGCTTATTGCTTTGGTAAGTTATGGCATTGACGGTTTTGCATTTGCCGTTGAAAGTCTTGTTGGTAAATATAAGGGAGCTTCTGATTTGAAGATGCTTAAGAAAAGCATCCGGTATATCTTTGCATGGGGAATGGGGCTTGCTTTGATGTATGCCATTTTCTATTGGCTTAGCGCTAAAGAAATTATTAAAATACTAACCAATCAGCAAGCTGTTCGCAATGTTGCTTATCAATATATTTGGTGGCTTATTCCTGCCCCAATCATTAATTCGCTAGCCTATCTCTGGGATGGAATTTACATAGGTGCTACTGCCGGTAAATCAATGCGAAACATCATGTTGATTAGCGTTTTACTGATTTATTTACCCTTGTATTATTTCACACGTGATTATTGGACAGTCAACGGACTATGGTTTTCATTTACGGTATTTATGCTATCACGAGCTTTGCTGATGAGTTTGTTTTCTAAAAAAGCGGTACTCAATTCATTATAAAACAATCAGTATTGCAGCTATAAACCCTAAAACAATAGCTAGTAATTTCTGAAAATTAAAATGATGTGAACGGCTTCCTGATTCAAACATTAAGGTGGTTGAAATATGCAAAAATGAACCTGCTACCAAAGCCAGGATATAAGGAAGAGCATGAATGAAGCCTTGAATTTTATTTTGAATAAAAAATTGAGTTAGAATGCTTGAAATAGGTGTAAGACAGGCAAATATAAACAGAATCAATATGGAAAATAAACGTTTTTTCTTGCTTAAGGCTATTAAGGTACCCAAGGCAAATGCAGCCGGTAATTTATGTAAAAGAATAGCCCAGAAAAGACTCTCGTGCATAGCCATTGATGCGTGTGCGGAGCCGGTGAGCGGAATACCTTCAATCAGGCTGTGAATTGATAATCCAATCATCACCGGCCACAGCATATTTGCTCCTTCTCCGGCATGCACATGGCCATGCTCAATACCTTTTGAAAAGTATTCTGAAAACACTTGTAGCAGAAAACCGATGAGCACAAATGCATTAATCCAGCTTTTATCCAATTGCAAAACCTGCGGACCCAAATCAAGGATGGTGATACCGAAAAGGAAAGAGCCGCTGAGCGCAACCAAAAGATTTTGAATACCTACGATTGATTTACTGCTCAGAATAGCCAATAATCCGGCTAAAACAGGTAGCAGAAGCAAAAGAAAATATTCTGTTAAGGTCATGAATTGCTTATTAGATATTTCTGATAAAAATACCGGCTTATTAAGGCACAGGATATTCCGGTAATAGCACCACCTGCCACATCGGCCGGATAATGAACACCCACATAAATCTGTGCAAAGCTAATGATGGCTGCCCAAAATATAAAGACAGGCCATATCCAGCGGCTGTGTTTAGATAATAAGAAGGAAAATATAACAGCTAAACCAAAATGATTAGCAGCATGTGAGGAGGTGAAACTGTATCCACCACTGCAATGGCTTAATAATAAACGGGCTTCTCCGGCAATACCGGCCGCATGGCAGGGCCTGATGCGATGAAATAATGGTTTGATGATATGACTGCTTATTCCGTCAGTAAGAGCAATCGTAAGCAATATGGCTATCAGCATTTTCCACCAGCTTGACGGATGTTTCCTTACAATGAATGCAAGAATCAAAAGATACAGTGGAATCCAGCTTAATTTATTGCGTATTACAGGCATGATTATATCAAATAAATGATTGGCCAATTGCCGGTTGATAAAGAAAAACAATTGATGATCGATATAGACTATCCAGCTCATAGTTTTTGTCCTAAAATGATATAACGGTCTGAGCTATCTATATCGAAAGGATTGAGTCGGTAATCACCAAATTCAGCCTTTAAAGTTATTCCACTCTTATTGAAATACGCTTTAAATTGTTCCGGTTTTAGTGTTTGAAGTTTTTCTTCGTAATGCAAAGCCTTTCCATTTGCATTAAAACGGATATCCTTGACGATATATCCCGGCTCAATTTTTCGTTCAATATGAAAGTTAATACCTTGTTTACTAATATCTTCTTTGCCGACAATCGTTTGCAGGGTTTTATGCATATTCATAAAGTCAATTAGAACAAATCCCTTGGCTTTCAGGTTTTCAGCCATGGCATGCATCGTTTTATAATTATCATTTTCCGAATCGAAATAGCCAAAACTGGTAAAAAAATTAAATACATAATCGAAAAAATCTTTCTTGAAAGTATCTCGCATATCATGTACTTCGAAGTAACAATTTGAAATCCTTGTTCTTAAGGCCGATTTGATATTTTCTGTGGATAAATCAATACCCCAAACCTCAAATCCTTTTGCGGCAAGATGCCGTGCATGACGACCACTTCCACAAGCGAGATCGAGCATACGGCTTTGGGGAGCCGGTTTCAAATAGGAGAGTAGCTGATCCACAAATTGAGCCGCTTCCTGATCACTTCTGTGGTCATACAGCCGATGGTAATAGGGCGAATTGAACCAGGTTTTGTACCAGGGTTGAGTGCTTTGCATTAATCTGTGACTTCTTATTATTTATGTGCACAAATTTAACAATCTCGCAATACTATCGATTAAAGATTTTTCTTAATTGGCATTATGTATTTTACCCGTGCCGGTGATTTGAGTGCTGATATCGGGATGTCCACGATACCAAACATCGCCACTTCCGGTGATGCTTACATTGAGCTGTTGGTTTACGGATACTTCTGTATTGCCTGAACCACTTATATTGAGATCGCAAGTATCGGTATTACAATCGAATGCATTAATATTGCCCGAACCTGTGATACTGAATATTTGGCCTGTACACTGACCGGACAAGGTTAGATTTCCGGAACCGGATATTTTCCCGGTCAGGTTTTGAGCATCCAAATTCATATCGATAGATCCGGAACCGGTGATGACGTAATCCATATCAGAAGCGATAAAAATACCCGTTCCGATGATTTTTCCACTACCTAAAATTTTGATTGAGTTCATATCGGGAGTATGCAAATAAATTTTTACAGTTTTGTGCTTTCCAAAACATTGATCATTATCGATTACCAATTCACCCATTGCATTCACCCGTACCATAAGATGATCCAGAATATTCTTCTGAGCATCTATCTGAATAGATGACACCGAATCTTGAGTGATAAACACCATGGCATCATTACGAAGCTCAAGTCCGGAATACGAACCCAATTCATAATTTTTTGATTGGACCAGACCAAGCCCGTCAATGCATAACGGGCTGATACGGCAAGCGGGCATCAGAATCAGGAATAGGCCGAGGATTGTGAGCAGTTTGCTTTTCATCATTTTTATTTCTATCGTTTAATAAATAAATACCATTATCCAGTTTTTGATGTTTTCTACCGCGGCAATCACGTTTCATAGGGTCACATGAAGCTGATGAAATGCTGATTAATGCAGTAAAAGTAAAAAGCAGCAGTAAAAAGGTTCTATTGTTTTGCACATTTTTCTTAACGCCAAAAGCAAGTATTTGGTATATTATTTTTCCGTAAAAATCCATAACCCTTGTAATGCATTACAAAGGGAAATTACAATAAAAAAATTCCCTAGCAATAAAAATTATACTATATTTAATATTTAAAGATAAAGTATTTCTAATTACGCTCCAAAATCTAATGTTTATGAAATACAGAATGATTATTCGAATATTCATAATGACCTGTGTAATTTCCCCCCTTCATTCGCTTACTGCCCAGATAGATTCTTTTCCTTATACGGAGAATTTCGACAGCTGGCCGATTTGTACATATAATTGCTCATCCTCATGCTCGCCACCTGCTGCTTCACAATGGAATATTATCAATGGTGCTTCAAACCATTGGTTTACAGCCAAAGCATTGGCATTCATGCCCTTTACAGGTCCCTATGCCGATCATACGAAAATCGATTCGACTGGGCATTATCTGCTGGTACATGCCGGTTCAGCTTGTCAATCGTCAGTAGCTGAAGTGGAAACTCCTGTATTTGATTTCACCGCCATTAACGAGCCCGGTATCGAATTTTGGTATCACATGTATGGCAGCGATATGGGTACCATGCACATTGATGCAAGCTTTGACGGTGGATTGACCTATACCAACGATATTGTATTGCCCTGGACAGGAGATATCAATGAATGGCAATTGAAAAAGATAAATATCGGTTCAAGTGGTCTGAATTACGGGAACAAATCTTCCGTAAGGTTCAGGATAAGAGCATTAACAGGAAACGGATATAATACTGATATGGCGATTGATGATTTCAAGGCTTATCAAATTTTTAATTACGATGCAATTGCATTGATAGCCCCGATTAGATATACCATAGTGCCTGTTTCTCAAGTTCAGGGACTGTTAAAGTTCATGGCAATCAATATTGGGCTCGACACCTTGACGAATGTCACGATTGGTTCAGATGTAGCAGGTGCAATTAATGGTTTTATTTATAGCCAAATGTCCGCTGCGAATACGCTGCCACCGGGCGATACCGCTTTCTTTAATCTTCCTGGTTTGGAAATGATATTTAAAATGCTTGCAAATCCTGCAGATTTATACACCTTTACTTTAACTGTATCAACCACACCGGCTGATCAGTACCTTGCCAACAACACCGTTATCATACAACTGAATGTAAGCGACAGTATTTATTCACGTGATGATGATTTACCTGATTTTGCGTATGGCATTTACAATGACAGTAGTATGGGTGGTAGCATTGGTAATCAATTTAAGATATATAATACGGTGCAATTAGGATGGGGACAATTTGTGCTGGGTTCATCCGACACCAATGCAGCAAAACCAAGTCCGGGAGATACCGTGGCGCTGACTTTATGGTCTTTCGATGAGCAAAGTGCTTATCCGGATACTTTGCTTGCCCAATCTGAGAAAAAAATAATTACTTCATCAGCAAGTGGGCAAGTTATATCTCTTAAATTCAACAATGTTATTCTCAAACCGGGCGAATATGTTTTGTGTGTGGAAGAATTGAAAGGTCAACATAGTATCGCTGTTGCTAAAACGGAAGCGATATACACGCGTAAGAAATCATGGATACGATTTGGTACCAATCCTTACGGAAATGCTGCCGGATGGTCTAATAATGCAATATATGGAAATAATTTCAGAGGCACCCCGCTTGTCCGTATGTCTTTATCGGATGTATGCAATATGTGGGTGATGCCCGGAAATGACACGACTATCTGTTTTGGCGATTCGGTAATCTTAGGGGCTAATCCAACGGTTTTACAGGGATTTCCTCCGTATCAGTATCACTGGACTCCCGGCACAGGACTTAGCGATTCAACGGTAGCCAATCCAATTGCCAAACCATCTTTTAGCACACTTTACACACTTTCCGTGGAGGATGATTATACATGTAAAGGGTTCAATTCGGTCTATATTCATGTCGATGATAGCCATAAACCAAGTATTACGGTCAACGGTAATCAAATGGTATCGAGCCAGGCTGCTTCTTATCAGTGGTATGATAATAACGGCCCCATCAATGGAGCCACTGCACAAAGCTATACTCCGCTTACAAGTGGGAATTATTATGTTGTGGTTAACGATTCGCTGTTTAATTGCCCGGGGGTATCCGATAAGTTATACTTTACGATGCTGGGAATCAATCAGCCGACAAATCCGGTAGTAGTAAATATTTTCCCCAATCCGTGCAAGGGTATTATTCATTTCGAGGCCTATTATTTGACGCAGGCATTCGATATTAACATTTATAATCTTTGTGGGCAAACCCTTTTTAGCCGGCACATTAGTCGAGCCGGTAGCGGTGTTTTCAAACAAACCTACGATTTGAGTTTCTTATCGGCCGGTATGTATGTCTTTATGATTTCTGATAAGCAGGGAAATTATGCAAAGCCATTTTCAATTGTGAAATAGAAAAAACATAAGTACAAGGGGACTTTTGAAATAGTAGCGAGAGGGGGAATTGAACCCCCGACCTCAGGGTTATGAATCCTGCGCTCTAACCGTCTGAGCTACCTCGCTATATTTTATTAAAGAACTTCGATTTTTTTAAAGCCCTGCAAATATACGGTCAAATTGCCTGATTAAACAATACTTTTCAAATCAAAAAGCTGGTGGGCACGGATACCGCGTTCTGTCATTTGCAGTGTGGAACACTCGTTTTTTAAATCATGTTCAAAAAACAGTATATAATTGTTTTTGAGAGCTGTTTTTAAAAATCGTTTTTTTTCTTCCAGTGTTTCCAAAGGACGAACATCATAAGACATGATATATGGCATAGGGATATGCCCGGCTGAGGGAAGCAAATCGGCCATATAGGCAATGGTTTTGTCTTTATATTCTATTAATGGAATCATCATGCACTCGGTATGCCCACTGGAAAGCATAACCCGGAAACCCGGGAAAAGCTCTTGGGTTTCATCAACAAATTTTAATACACCTTGTTCTTGCAGGGGGACAAAATTTTCTTTTAAGAAAGAGGCTTTTTCACGTGCATTTGGATTCATAGCCCAGTCCCAGTGGCTCGTATGCGACCAATAAGTAGCATTAGGAAAAGCAGGTACAAGATTATCCTGTTCATCTCTTATTACCGATCCTCCACAATGGTCAAAATGCAAGTGGGTCATGAGTACATCTGTAATATCACCGGCTTGAAATCCTGCATTGGCTAACGAAGACATTAAAGAAATATCTCCATGAGGTTCGTAATAGCTGAAAAATTTATCGCTTTGTTTATTACCCATACCGGTATCAATCAAAATCAAATGATCCTTTGTTTGAACTAATAAGCTGCGCATAGCCCATGAACATAGATTTTTTTCATCGGAAGGATTAATCTTTTGCCAAATTACCTTCGGAACAACTCCAAACATAGCCCCACCGTCCAGTTTAAAATATCCGGTATTGATGCTGTATAATTTCATTCGTTTATTTTTCTTTTCTAAATCCAACGTGCCCCGGTTTGTTTTGCAGGGTGGCCATTCTAATTGCTGCCACCGCAGCTTCAATACCTTTATTGCCATGCTTTCCTCCTGATCTGTCTTTAGCCTGGGCATTTGTTTCTGTGGTTAACACACCAAATATTACAGGCCGTTTTTCGTATAGCGACAATTGCATAATACCATTGGCAACCGCCAGGCTTATATATTCATTGTGACGGGTTTCTCCTTTTATGATACATCCCAGACAGATGACGGCATCAGGTCGTTTATCAACAAATAGTTTTTGGGCAGCTAGAGGAAGTTCAAATGCACCGGGCACTCGAATGATATGGATATATTCATCGATTGCCCCTTGTTGTTTCAGTATTTTGATACATCCCGTAAGCAGGGCATTGGTTATGGAGAGATTGAAATCAGAAACAACTATCCCAAATCTCAAATTACTTGCATCCGGCAGATCAGCCGGAACATAGGAAGACAGATTTTTTCCTGCTGACGACATGCTTTTATTCTTCGTTGCTTCCGGAGAGTTTAATCAAGGCATCGATATTTTGGGCTTCCAAAGATTTTGGATAATAATTTTTAATTTTTTGGTATAGTTCAATGGCTTTATCCCCGTCACCGGTATAGCGGCAATAATCAGCTGCTATCCGTAAAAATTTAGGAGTATATTCCTTGATATCTACTGTTTCCGAAGCCAGGATATAATTATGTTTTGCTTTGTCAGTATCGCCTAATTCCGAGTAAGCATCACCAAGGGCTTTATAGGCATTGGCTTGTACCAATGGCCCGGATGTACTGAAATCTTTGAGATAATCAACGGCATCTTCATATTGTCCGATTTTTAAAAAGCATATACCGGCATAATAATTAGCGAGATTACCGGTGCTTGTGCCGCTATATTCGTCTGCAATATCTACAAATCCAATTTGCTGACCATCGCCATATAAGGCTAAATTAAGCGAATCGATCCGGAAATAATTTTGGGCGGGAATAATAATTCCTTCAGCTTCTTTTTCTTTTTTTACCGTTTGCGATTTCTGATAGTAAAGATATAAAACACCAATGGCTATGATGCCTATTATCGTAAGGATATAATTCCGGTATTGATTATAAAAATGTTCTACTTTTTCGATGAATCCTATTTCCTGTTCGGGTTGTTGTGTTGTCATTGTATGTTTATTCCTCTTAGTTTAGTCAATTTCTTTAGTGCCGTGATCAATCTGTTTAAGCATTTAACAATATTACGACATTACCGGCTTGTTTTGCTATTTTTGATCCTGTCGTATTGTTAAAATCAGGCTGCAAAATTATAAATTCCACACCAGTAAAAAAATAAAAATCTTGCAACTGGAATTTCTGCATTTATCAAACTTCAAAAACTGGATTAATCAAGATATTAATCTTAGTTGTAGAATGCTTTGTCTCTGCGGTAATAATGGTATGGGAAAAACCAATTTTCTGGATGCAATTTACTATCTATGCACCGGACAAAGTTATTTTCAATCGCAAGACATGCTGAATATCAATCATCATTCAGATTTCTTTAGGATTGAAGGGCATTTTGAGCGTAATCAAACTTTGGAATCGATTGTTTGTACCTACCGGAAAGGTAGCCGGAAGCAACTAAAAAGAAATAATGTTTTATATAAGCGTCTTGCCGGGCATACCGGTATTTTTCCGGTGGTTGCCATTGCTCCGGATGATATGATTATTGTGAACGGACATAGTGTTGAGCGGAGAAGATTTATAAATTTCATGTTATCCAATGCCGATGCTGCTTATCTGAATCAATTAATAGCCTATCAAAGGGTACTTAAACATCGAAATGCCTATCTAAAAGATAAACAGCTCACACATTCGGCAGTTGACCAAACCCTGCTTGACACTTATGATGTGCAATTGATTGATAATGGACTTCAGATATTTGAAAAAAGAAAAGAAGCTATAAAAGTTTTGGCGTCAATGCTGATGAAGGTTCATGAAAACATAACGGATTCAAACAGCCGGATTGAGCTAAAACTCGAAAGCCAGTTGACACAAAATGATTTCAGTCACTTATTAATAGATTGTAGAGCAGATGATATCAGGCTGGGGAGAAGCACAACAGGTATTCATAAAGATGATATTTTAATATTTCTGGATGGCTATGAGTTAAAAAAATTCGGTTCACAAGGTCAGAAAAAATCTATACTGATTGCTTTAAAACTGGCTCAGTTAAGTTTCCTTGAACTATATACAAAACAAGCACCATTATTATTACTTGACGATTTGTTTGACAAGCTTGACCGGTCAAGGGGCGAACGCTTGTTGAACTATATTTGTCATCAATTGAAAAGTCAGGTTTTTATTACCGATACGCATAGCAGGCGAATTCCCGAAATTGTGCATTCAATTGGCTTACCTTTGCAATTATTAGGCATTGATAATGGAAAAATAGTAAAGCGTGAAATCATCCAATGAACATAGTATAAAAGAACTGATTGATTCGATTATTGACCGCTACCATATCAGAAGCAATATGGAGGAAACTTCCCTGCGTTTAAACTGGGAGGAGCTCATGGGTAAATCCATTTCCAATCACACGCGTTCCGTCAGATTGAAGGGAAACAAACTATACTTATCACTCGATTCGGCATCCTTAAAGCATGAGTTATTTATATCGAAAGAAAAACTTATTGAACGAATCAATGAGTATCTTGGCAGAGAATCGATTAAAGAGGTCGTAATCAAATAATTCGAATATGCCTGAAATGGATAGGGAATGCTACTTTTTTTGAAAAATGTCTAAATCATCACCTATGCGAAAAAAAAACTTTAAAAAAGGTGATAAGAGACTGATTAAGGCCTGGGCAATGTATGATTGGGCCAATTCGGTTTATTCACTGGTTATTGTTTCCACTATATTCCCTGTTTACTACTCAAATCTTACCTCTGCAGCAGACAAACAATCACAGATTATCGGGTTTTTAGGCTTTCATGTCGATAATATTTCGCTATATACATACGCACTTTCTGGTAGTTTTTTGATATCGGCTGCTATGGCACCTTTGCTCTCTGCCATAGCCGATTATACCGGTAATAAAAAAGCCTTTATGCGTTTCTTTTGTTATCTGGGGGCTTTATCCTGTATGGGTTTATTTTTCTTTACCGGTCCCGGCTTGATTGTGTTGGGTATTGTTTGTTTTATGCTGGCCAGCATCGGGTTTACGGGTAGCATTGTTTTTTACAATGCCTATCTGCCCGAAATTGCCTATGAAAAAGATCAAGACCGGGTAAGTGCCAAAGGATTTGCACTTGGTTATATCGGTTCGGTATTGTTGTTACTTTTTAATTTATCCATGATTAAGTTTCCCGCTTTTTATGCAATTTATGATCCGGCACTTGCTCCACGAATTGCTTTTCTTACCGTAGGGCTTTGGTGGATGGGTTTTGCTCAAATATCATTCAGCCGTTTGCCTAGAAATGTTTATGGACGCAAGCCCGACCGGAGGATTATCAAAAAAGGTTATCTTGAATTAATTAAAGTCTTCAGGGAATTAAAGCATTTGCCCCGTTTAAAACGTTTTCTGATGGCTTTTTTCTTTTATAGCACCGGTATTCAAACCATTATGTATATGGCACCGGTTTTTGCCGATAAGGAAATGAAAATGGAAGCCTCTCTTTTAATCACTACTATCTTGCTCATTCAGTTAATGGCTATTATAGGCGCTTATTTATTTTCCTGGGCATCATCAAGATTAGGAAACATTAAAACTTTATCGATTGCAATATTTTTTTGGACATCGGTAACGGTAAGTATTTACTGGATTTTCGATATTCCAAGCTTTATTATTGCTTCTTTTGCGATTGGCCTGGTCATGGGCGGCACTCAGGCATTATCGCGCTCTACTTATTCAAAATTATTACCCGATACCTACGACCATGCTTCTTTTTTCAGCTTTTTTGATGTGTGCGAAAAGATATCTATTGTACTTGGGTCGGCCATGTATGGAATGATTTATGCCTATACCGGCAATATGCGTGATTCGGTAATTTTTATTATAGCTGTATTTATTGTTGGATTTATCTTTCTGCGGCTTGTACCTCCTGTAATTGGTCCTAAAAAAATCGTGTTGAGGCAAACATAATTTTATAGCTTTGTACGCTCGAACAGAATATGATGGATGTAGATATTTTTATTCCTTGCTTTATAGATCAGATATACCCTGAAACCGGTTTTAATCTAATCAAAATACTCAAAAAAGCCGGTTGTAATCCTCACTATAATACGAAACAAACCTGCTGTGGTCAACCTGCTTTTAATGCTGGTTTTCAAGCTGAAAGTCAACGGGTAGCCGAGAAATTTTTACGCGATTTCAGTGGTAAACGTCCTATTATTATTCCCTCGGCTTCATGCACCGGTTTTATCTGGAATCAATATGAACAGATGTTCGAAAACTCATCGCAACACAATCATTGGAAAGAGCTCAAAAGCAGGGTAGTGGAAGTAAGCGATTTTTTGGTAAACCATATTGATTTTATCGATTTCGGAGCTTCTTTAAAGGGTCTTGCAACTTATCATGACTCTTGTACCGCTCAACGTGAAATACATTTGAAAAAAGAGCCCCGTTTGTTGCTGTCAAAAGTAAAAGGATTGGAATTAAAAGAAATGCAGGAAACAGATGTGTGTTGTGGATTTGGGGGTACCTTTGCTGCAAAATATGAGTCGATTTCGGTTGCCATGGGGAAAAACAAAATTGAATTTGCTGCTTCCACCGGAGCCGACTTTCTTATTTCTACCGATTTAAGTTGTTTGATTCATCTTGAAAGTATTTCAAAAAAACAAAAACTGACAATCAAACCGATGCATTTGGTAGATGTATTGGCACAGGGTTGGTAGTAGTTTGAATTTTAATAGTACTGATTATCTGATGGTCACGATTGCTAAAATATTTCCGGAAGGGTTTTGTAGTTTTAATGATTTTATGAAATCAACCGCTACATTTATTCTTTTATTGACTTTTCTCCTCTTAAGTACGATAAGAGGATATAGCCAAAAGTATGTTCATGCCGATTCACTCAAAGGCTATCTTAATGCAGAACGTGTATGTTATGATGTTGGTTTTTATCATCTCACCCTTACCATCGATCCGGCCGCTAAAAGCATATCAGGAAATGTTCAAATAGATTTTACAGCCATAAAAGATTTCAAAACCCTGCAGCTCGATTTGTGGCATAATCTTCAACTCGACAGCATTGTATGGCAGGAAATTACAGTACAGGCAACCCGTGAGCAGGATGCCATACATGTAAGCTTTCCGGTTGAGATAAAAGCCGGAAGCCGGCATAGTTTGCAGGTATATTATCATGGTATTCCGGAAGAAGCAGCCAATCCACCCTGGAACGGAGGCTTTACCTGGGCTGAAGATAATAAGGGAAATCCATGGGTAAGTGTAAGTTGTGAAGGAGAAGGAGCCTCTATCTGGTGGCCTTGTAAAGATCATTTTAGCGATGAACCCGATTCACTATACATCACGGCCATTGTGCCTGATGACTTGATTGCCGTAGGAAACGGAAGACCTGCCGGCACTCATTCTGAGGGTGATGCTTTTACTGCCTTCAACTGGAAAGTACAAAACCCTATTAATGTTTACGATGTTAATATTACCCTGGGTAAACTGGCTCATTTTTAAGATCGCTATAATGGCATAAACGCTACACTTGATTTAGAATATTATGTATTGGATTATAACCTTGATAAAGCTAAAAAACACTTCGAACAGGTGAAACCCATGATCGCTTGCTATGAGCAGCATTTCGGGCCATATCCGTTTTATAAAGATTCTTATAAACTTGTAGAAACCCCATTCTTCGGCATGGAACATCAATCTTCCATAGCCTATGGTAATAATTACAGGAAAGGCTATATGGGACTCGATAATTCAACACTGGGTTTTGATTATATTATTATTCATGAATCCGGTCACGAATGGTTTGGCAATAGCATTACTGCCGATGACCCGGCCGATTTATGGATTCATGAATCATTTACAACCTACGGAGAATCGGTTTATGTGGAATGTATGCAAGATTATGATGCGGCTATACGCTATCTGAACAAACAACGCTGGATGATAATGAATATGCACCCGATTGTCGGCCCTAAAGGTATTCGCTTTAATGGCTGGGATAACGACAATGATATGTATTATAAAGGTGCATGGATGCTGCAAACCATAAGAATGCAAATGCAGGATGATGACAAATGGTGGAAAATACTTTACGATTTCTCCACTACTTATAGCCATTCAATAATTAATACCGATACGGTGATTGCTTTCTTTTGCAGAGAATCAGGCGAAAATCTGAAACCCGTTTTTCGGCAGTATCTTTATCATAAATCGCTTCCTGAACTTATGTACACTGTGAAGAAAAAGGGTAAAAATATAGAAATGGAATATCGTTGGGAATGCGATGAGAACGGGTTTAATATGCCCTTAAGGTTAAAATATAACGATGAATATGTCTGGATAAAACCAAATACTTCCTGGCAAAAAACGATACTTAAAGGATGGAAAAATCCGGATCAGTTAGATATTGATATCGATCATTTTTTAATAAATACAACTATTCTTAATTAATAAAAATTGCAGAAAATGAAAAGATTAGCTATAACTACTTGTATGATAAGTTTAGTTATAATTTTAAAAGCTCAAGACTGCCCGCCTTATTACCCAATGCATACAGGCGACTCATACGAAATGAGTAATTATAATGCTAAAGGTAAATTGGAAAGTACGATGACGATGACAGTACTTGAAGGTGATGGTAATTCAGCAGAAATTCTTACACAGAATAAAAACGAAAAAGATGATTTGGTTTCGGAAGTACAATTTGAAGTACGTTGTACCGAAGATGGAATTTTGGTAGATATGGCCAGTATGGCTCCTTCAAGCAATATGAATCAGTATGAAGGTATGGAAGTCAACATTAGTGGCGACCAGCTTGATATACCCGCAAACGGTAAAGCCGGAGATAAACTGGAAGGAGGCAAAATGGAGTTTCAAATTTTAAACAACGGAGTTCCATTAATGACTATGGAGTATTATATCACACATCGGAAAATTGATGGCTTCGAAGATGTTGAATGTCCTTTGGGTACTTTTAAGTGCATGAAGATATCGTATGATATGGAATTTCGCGGTATTTTGAGCACAACCATGAAAACCATTAATTGGTTTTCGCCCGAAACAGGCATTGTAAAAACAGCCACGTATAATAAGAAAGGGAAATTGCAAAGCTATAGTTTGCGATCAAAATAATACGATTAGAATTCGTTTTCCAATACTTTGATTACTTCATCAATCATATGGTCATCCACATCAAGATGCGTAACAAAACGAATCAATTGAGGTCCGAAACCAATACCTCTGATATTATGTTCAGCAAGCTTATTGATAAAATCATTAAGAGATAAGCGATGATCGAGGCGGAATATAACAATATTGGTCTCTACCGGGAAAACTTCCTCTACATAAGCTTGTTTTTCAAGGCAGTCGCCTAATCTTGTAGCCCGGTCATGGTCATCTTTCAGTCGTTCGATATGATGTTCCAGGGCATACAATCCGGCCGCAGCCAAATAACCGGCTTGCCGCATAGCACCTCCATATACTTTTCTGATTCTTTTTGCTTCTGAAATAAAAGCGAAAGAACCAAGGAGCACCGTCCCGACAGGAGCCCCTAATCCTTTTGAAAGACATATCGAAATACTGTCGAAAAGACCGTTGAGTGCTATGGGTTTTATACTTGTTTTGACCAAAGCATTGAACAAGCGGGCACCATCGAGATGAAATTTTAATTTATTTTCACGGGCAATGCTACTTAGTGCTCTCATATGTTCAAGAGAATAAATACTACCACCGCCCCGGTTGCAGGTATTTTCAATGCTCAACAGACTTGTATGTGTCCTGTGAATATCAGTAGGGTTGATATTGGGCACAATATCTTCCGGTGCAATACGACCTCGGTCGCCATCCAAAAGCCTTACGGAACAAGCTGAGTTAAAAGCAATTCCACCGGCTTCATAATTATAAATATGCGAACTACGATCGCAAATTACTTCATCCATAGGACGGGTATGCACTTTGATTGCAATTTGATTACTCATGGTTCCCGATGGGCAAAAAAGACCGGCTTCCATTCCAAACATAGCGGCCATTTTTGATTCCAGTTCTTTAATAGTCGGGTCTTCGTCAAATACATCATCGCCTACTTTTGCATTGAACATAGCTTCCAACATGGTAGGAGTAGGCTTGGTAAGGGTATCGCTCAATAAATCAATTCTCATATAGCCGATTGAATTTTATCCAGAAAATTAACAAATAAATGTGGATCTATCAGGGCAGTAAGGGCGAATCCGTAAACCGCACCAAGCAAATGTGCATCATGATTGATATTGCCCTTTCCACTTTTTGACATTATTATTGAATAGGCTATATATAAAAGACCGAACAACCAGGCTGGAAGCCAGATAGGTATAAATAATAATGAAAGGCTCATACCGGGCACGATCAATATGGCCGAAAAGACAACAGCCGATACGGCCCCTGAAGCACCTAAACTGCGATATGACGGATCACCGGCATGACGGATATAGCTAATCCATCCTGAAACGATGATAGCCGAAAGATACATAAAAAGATAAAGCAAATGTACCACCGAACCGAGCTTGGCTAAATACCAATGTTCTACCAATTCGCCAAACATATAAAGTACATACATGTTTACGATTAAATGCATCCATCCGGAATGAATAAATCCGGAACTAAGAAAACGGTACCATTCTCTGTTTTCACGGATACTGTATGGATGAAAGATGGTTTGCGCTAAAAAATTACGATTTGTAAATGCATTATAGGAAATAAGTCCTGTAAGGGCAATAATAAGAAGGGTTAAAGTCATGCTGTAAAATTAATCAATTGCAAATCCCGGAGTAAATCGATTATTCATGATGATATGATTCGTTGTTCATAATGCTAAAAATACGGTATAGCTGTTCTAAAAAAAATATGCGGATAAGTTGATGAGGGAAGGTAAGTTTGGATAATGATAATTTAAAATCAGCTTTTTGATAAATTTCAGCGGAAAAGCCATAAGGCCCCCCAATGAAAAACACCAATCGGCCAGAATGGTTTAACCATGATTCCATTTTGTTTGCTAATTTTACAGAGCTATATTCCATTCCGTGTTCATCAAGTAAAATCAAACGGTCTCCGGGCTTCAGATATTTCAAAAAACGTTTCGATTCTTCAGCCTTTATTTGTATT
>JAJRWN010000024.1 GCA_024276745.1 Bacteroidota bacterium | reverse complement strand
GGATTGATTAGGTAATAATAAGATTTGGGTATTGGACGAATAATTTGAAACAATACCGGTGCATCTAACCTCATTGCCAATGACAAAATTATCCAGGTATTTGATATCATTATTCATATCAGACATGGTTCCCGAATATCCTACGGCACCGGGTTCCATCAATATATGCACTCCACTCCAGGCCCCTCCGGCAGTATCTTGCAACCAGGTTCCAATTCTTGAACCGGTGCTTGATAAAGCATAAAAACAAGGATTAAAGGTGACTATACCCTGAATCGTAACGGTATCGCCATTCTTATACGATAAATCATTGCCCAATGTCAGGTCTTGAGCATTGATGTGCTGAATATCCGCAATATTTGTCAGGGTTTGTGCCGGCAATTCTACCAACATAAATCCCATGAAAAGGAAGAATAAAAAACGTTTCATATTCAATATAGTTTTGGTTAAATGATTTTACTTTAAAACAACAAATTTACCTTGCTTCACTTTACCGTTCGACAAGTCTTTAACACTGAAAAAATATAGTCCCTGCGTAATGGTTTGTTTGCTTTGTGTAAGAATATCCCATGCATGTTCTCCACCGGTCATACTTCTTTTTTGGCTATCGCCACCAAAATGATCATACCATTGGATATCATCACCGGTATAGGAAGCTGCATCGTGATCGAGCACAGCAACCACATCACCCGAACTGGTATAAACGGTAATCAGGCATTGTTTGGGCAAATCATAAAAATAAAGTTTATGGGTTCTTGAAGAGGAACCATCCCAGGCAGCTTGTAAACGATAGGGATTGGGATATACTCCGGGTGCTGCCGTATCGGCATCATTTACAGGCGTACCCGGCCATATCCGGTAAGAATTGGCAATATAAGAAGATTCAAGCGGAGGAATATTCAAAGCTTCATCTCCATGATCAAAAGCGGTAACCAGTACCAAATATTGCCAACCGTTCAATAAATTATCCAGCGTTATTTTATAAGTATAAGGGATTGAATCATTTTCAAAGTAAACCGCTTCGGGCAATTTTACGGCATCAAAGCCATTGTTATATCCGATATTGTTTCCGGGTTTATCGAACTGGGCAATCAGATTGGCCTGATCCAGTAAATTACTTTTTTGATCATCACCCGGATTGGTACGGTAGATCCGATAGCCCTCAAAGTCCATTTTTTTTGAAATCGGGTCGATAGAATATTCAGCCGTATTATCCCAATATACTTCTATTTTTCCATTGCCGGGAACAATTTTCACATGAGGAATATCGGGTGGTTCGGGTAAAATATAGCGATCGAGTTGACCATTATGATTCAAATCTTCGCCCGGATCGAGCATACCGTTTCGGTTTAAATCTTCACCGGCATAGGTTCTTTTTGCCCATCCAAGATGTTCAAGTAATTCTGTACGGGCATATTTGGTATCCATTTGCGGGCCGGTAGTACCACCGGTTTCCAACTGCCGGGCTGCTACCATAGCCAATGTCAGATTCACCGTTTCGCCAGGAGCTATTTCCCTGATGGGTCCTATAGATAATAATTGAACTCTGTTGGACGGACTTTGAATACCGCTTACCAGACTTGGATCATTCCAATTGTGATCAGAGGATAGTTTTTCATATCGGTCAACATCATTGGCCGGAGCCCCAAATTCGGTACCATCGAAAGAACGGAAATTCCAAAAATTGGCAAATACTTTGGGAACGGTATAGCCCAGTCCTTGAATGGAATCGGCATTATCGGGATGCATAAAGATACCTCTCCAGGTCAAGCCCAGTACTTGCGAAGCTCCATAACTATTGGTATAACCGGGATCGCCATTTACATCGAAAGCATATAAAGCTTGTAAAGAATCAATAAATCCGCCACCACCTTTATTGAAAAAAGCGGCTCCACCATCGGTAGCCACATTTATATTCCTGACTACTAAATCGGTCCATAGTCCGAGATAAACCGAATCCCAGGTATCGGTAGAATGATTGGTGATATCGTAGGAAAGGATAACAAAATAATCGGCAAAAGAATAATTCCAGGCATAGGTTTCGAGATGTACATCTGCATCAAGCGGCAAATTATGATCGGCAATTTGGGTATTGGTTCCAGGTACAATGGTATTGCGGTCAGAAAAATCCATTACTAAATCCTGATGAGATATCGCATCGAAAGAAAAATGTTCGCTGTTGGGAAGCATAGAACGCTGTTTAATGCTTTGCCCAACTTCTGCTGTCATTTCAAAGCCCGAGCCTCCGGTCGTATATCCTGATGGAGCATCAACGGTAGCGGTTGAAACTGCCGTTTGACCGTTTACCTGTGCGCCAATCCAAAGACCACCTTCAAACAAATGCTCGATACCCGAATTTAAGGGATATTCCATGGAAGGGTCACCCTGTGGATCGTTTCTTACATCAGGCCGGCCAATAGTGCCTACATTGCTTACCGACAGTCCGATATTGCCTACGTTTACAGCCTTTCTGTCGAAGGATTGTTGTGCAAAAACCGATGAGTACATCAAATAAACAACAATGCTAAAAATGAGGCTTTTTTTTCTAAACATGCAAATACGAAATTACAATAAAAATGCTAGGTTTTTAAAAAGGAAAATCAAGAAATTGCAGCTGCTGCTTCCTGAATCAATGCAGCTGCACGGGGGCCTTCATTAAACAACAGATCGAGTACCGAAAGATTTTCTAAGAAACCGTAGCGGTCTTCAAAAACCTGATGATAAACCGGCCATTTAATATTGAAAGGGATTTTTGAACGCTGAGGATTTGGCCGCAGGCCATCCCGCAAATCAAGTACTCCTTTTTCCGTAGTTTTTTGATATGCATTGCTAAAATTCCATTTTTGCTCAAAATGTAATTGCTCGATAATCCACTTGAACAATATCAGATTAAAATCAAAAAGTTTTTGATATTCCCGGTGAAAATACGGATAAAGTGAATCTTCATAAAATTCAAAATATGGCGATTTCCGGTAAGCCGAACAAATACTGGCCCAGTGCAAAGATTGCCAGGAAGAGTCATTAAAAATCATAATATCTTTAAATATCCTGTGCTGTTGTTTGCCATGCAAAAGAGGAATACTCATAGAAAGCAAAGCATTTGCCCCGGCTATATGGCATCTGTTCCGGTAGCTGGCTTTTTCAAAATTTGCCCAAATATCAAAACATACGCTATCAAAATAATGGTATAATACAAAAAAAGAAATGGGCGGACAATAAGGCAACTCAATGAGCATTTTGTTTTTCATTCTTTGACTAATTGATGACTTGTTAATCTAAATTTTAGACAAAAATCGTATATTAATCCGTATTTTCGATAATTGATGATTACCCTTAAAAAGGCATATTCAATATTGCTGCTGATTTTGCTTATCCCTGCAATCAGTCAAGCTCAAAATCCGCTTGCTTATGCACATCATGCATTGTTTTATGATGCAGGTTTTAGCCCATACCTCGAAATATATGTAAGTGTGGAAGCCGCTTCGCTTCAATGGCACGAGGAAGCAAAACAATGGAAAGCCGGTGCATTAGTCAGCATATTTATTGAACAATCCGGAAAAATAGAAAATTATGATCAATTCGAACTATTAAGCAAGCCTTCATCAGATACCCTGAATAAACAATTTACCATTGAAACCATGAGGCGAATTGCCGTAGCCAAGGGCTCTTATACATTGACTATAAAATTTGAAGATTTATTTGATAAGCAAAGTCAAAGTGTCGAAAAATCTTCGAAAATTTATATCAATCCCATGGATAAAACTGCCCGATGGAGCGATGTCGTATTGCTGCAACATATGCAAACGAGTAAAAAGCAGAATGAATTTATCAGAAATGGGATTCTAATGAAACCCAAGCTGTTTTCTTATTATCCCTCAACTTCCGATTCGATTAACTTTTATGCAGAGCTATATCTTATCGACAGCCAGTATATACATAAAGATTTAGTCGTATTTTACAGTATTCATCAAAACGGACATGAAAAAGCAGCCGGTACTTTTCAAAAAATTGAAAAAAGAAAAGGGATGCCCGTTATGCCCATCCTGAATACCATAGATATTCATGATTTACCATCGGGTAATTATGAACTTGTATTGGAACTTCGTTCGAGGTCTAATCAATTGCTGGCCAAAACAAAACATTTTTTCCAACGCAGCAATCCCAATGCAGTAGCTGATTTGCAGAATGTATATCTGACCGATATTGATCAAACTTTTGTAGAGCAGATGGACCGGCAAGAAATAATGAATTATTTACCGGCCATGCAAATTACGGCTTCAGCGGTAGAACAAAGAGCTATTGCCGATTTATTACAATTAGACAAAGCTGAATTAGCAAAAAAATTTTTTTACAATTTTTGGTTAAGCCGGAATGTAGAAAGTCCTGAAAAAGCATGGATGAGCTATAAACGGCAGGTTGATTATGTGAATCATGTTTACGAAACCAGTAACCGGGCAGGATATCAAACCGACCGGGGACGGGTGTATATCCAGTATGGAGCACCCACGGAAATTACGAGTAGTCCATCGGAAGCCAATGCCGCTCCTTATGAAATCTGGCAATATAACCGCATACCGAATAATGAAACCAATGTGATTTTTGTCTTTTCTGAAAAAGATATCACCAACAACGATTATTTTTTAATTCACTCCGATGCGACCGGAGAAATTCATAACGACCGTTGGAAAATGGATATTTACAAAAATTTTGAGCTGTACAATTCCAACGATTTAGATAAAACAAACCCGGGGCAGAATTTTGGAACAAAACCATCCAACCAATATCCCCGATGATATGATTAATTTAGCTGCTTTCCGATACTGACCTTTATGCATTTCATAGCTTATCTTTTTGTATGGCTTTTCATTCATTTTTTTGCGCTTCTGCCGATGCGTGTAGCCTATTGGTTTGCCGATTTTCTTTTTCTTCTCCTTTATTATTTTCCGGGCTACCGGAAGAAAATAGTTTTTAATAATCTTGAAAGCAGCTTCCCATCCAAAACAGCTGCTGAAAGAAAAACAATTGCCCGTAAATTTTACCGCAATCTGGCCGATCAAATCATTGAGTCTATTAAATCATATACCATGAGCCATGAGGAACTGAAAAAACGGGTTTATATGACTAATCATTCGGTATATCAGCCCTATCTGGCTAAAAACAGGGATATGATTATTGTAGCCGGTCATTACGGAAGCTGGGAATTGTGTGCCGTAAGCATGTGTTTGCAGATTCCGTTTACCGTGGTAGGTGTTTATATGCCAATCGGCAATCGCTTGATTGAAAAACTAATCAAACGAAAACGTTCGCGATCGGGTATGTGGCTCGAACCGGCAAAAACAATTTCGAATAATATTGATAAAATACCCTTTAAACCCAATGCAGTGGTTTTAGTATCCGATCAATCACCGGCTAACCCGAAATCGGGCTATTGGATGCCGTTTCTGCATCGCGATACACAAATTACTTTCGGAGCCGAAAGATTGGCCAGGCGCAGTGGCAGACCTGTTCTTTTTGTAGAAGTAGATCAATTAAAACGGGGTTATTATTCGGTTACCCTGCATGTGATTGAAAATTATCCGGTGGATGCTCCAAAATATAGTATTACGGAAAAACATGTCCGGCTGCTTGAAAAAATTATTCTTAAAAAACCCGAGCTATGGCTTTGGAGTCATCAGCGTTGGAAACATAAACGTCCGGTAGATTAAAACCGAATCTGCTATTTTAGCACATCAATGTCGAATCAAAATATAGCATCAGTAGCCATTGTTATCCTGAATTGGAACGGGCTTGCTTTTCTGAAGCAATTCATGCCTTCTGTGTTGGCTTCTGATTATCCCAATCTACAAATTATAGTGGCCGACAATGCTTCTACTGACGACTCATTGCTTTTTGTAGAAAAACATTTTCCCACAGTCAGCATTATCCGCTTAGCGGAAAATCTTGGTTTTGCCGGAGGCTATAATGCCGCTTTAAAACAAGTAGAATCCGATTATTACATTTTGTTGAATCAGGATGTGGAAGTAAGCAAGACCTGGATAGGCCCCATGGTAGAAATGATGGAAAACCAAGCCGGAATAGCGGCCTGCCAACCTAAATTGCGCGCCTTCCATGCCAAAGATAAATTTGAATATGCCGGAGGCAGCGGAGGCATGATGGATGCCCTTGGATATACCTTTTGCAGAGGTCGTATTTTCGATACTACAGAAAAAGACAGCGGACAGTATGATGACAATGTTCCGGTATTCTGGGCCAGTGGTGCCGCTATGATGATACGCGCAAAACTCTATCATGATTTCGGAGGCCTCGAAACCCATTTCTTTGCACACATGGAAGAAATTGACCTTTGCTGGCGCTTGAAAAATGCAGGATATCAAATCATGGCTATCCCCGCTTCGGTGGTTTATCATGTAGGGGGTGGAAGCCTGCCCCATGGAAATCCAAAAAAAATCTATCTTAATTTCCGCAATAGCCTGTTCATGTTTTTCAGAAATATGCCTGCCGGAAAATTATTATGGTTTATACCCCTGCGCACTTTGCTCGATTGGCTGGCAGCTCTGAAAGCTTTATTGGAAGGCAGACCCAAAGAATTTTTAGCGATCCTTCATGCACAAGCTTCCATATATTTCAGACCGGCACTTTGGCTGCGTCTTCGTAAAAAAGCACGGAAAGCTGTACATTCTCATCAGATTGATCAACGCAATCAAAGTGCTTATTTCAGAGGAAGTGTGCTATGGCAGTATTATATGAAAAGCATTAAAACCTTCGATAAACTTCAGGCTAAACGTTTTCTGCCTTGAAGCAAATAATCGAGGGCGAGCCGCTAAAGCTGCCCGGCCTTCTATAAAGGATTAGCAATTCTTTTGTACGTTATCTTCTCTTGCAACAAAAAGTTATATGATCATAAAATTTTAATAAAAAAATCTTAACAATAATTTGCATTTGTCAAAACTTATTATTAATTTGCATCATTGCTCTTTTTTTATTCTTTAACCCTTCAAAGCAAATCATCATGAAAAGATTTTGTAACTCATTGATTGCCAGCCCCCCCCCGAGTGCACGGGGTACCCGGGGTCTGAGCAATAATACTCATTTAAGTTTTGGTTTCATTTTTATTATGTTTATTTCCTTTTTCAATCCGTTTCAATTGTTCAACCAAAATCAATTGCAGGCGCAAACTTTTTGCGATACGCAGGATACAACAGTAACCAATGGCAACAAAACAACCGGCCCACCCTGCGGATTATCCATAAACTACGCTCCCGATTCAGCACATCTGGATTATACACCGGTCATTACCATATACCTTAATTTCCATTTCATACTCAGAGATGATGGAACGGGAAATTACAGAGCCACTGATAATGGAGATCCTGATACCCCGGATACTTTTAATAACGGTTACTACATAGCCCAAAGCATCGTTCAGCAAGCCAATGAAAAACTAAATAAACTGAGAAAAATGCGGTTGCCACCGGGTAACAGTACCCAGGTTATACCGGAAGCAAGATACCGTTATGAAATATACACAGACCCGGATGATTCTACGGATCAGGGGATTTATTTCTGGGACTCGACTGAAATTTATTACTATGATCATAAATATGCACTTGGATCCAAAACTGTGCAATTTGAATACACTTTCCCAGTGCCACATCAGAATGTAATTAATGTATTTGTTTTCGGTGAAAAAAAGAATCAAGCCCAAGATAGCAATGGTGGCGTGGCATCAGGGTATGAAGATAATCACCATACTTTACTTATGACTTCAGCATGGTTTAGAGAAATTGAATTGAACATGGGATCATCCTGGTATCTTTATGCAAATATTTTAAATCATGAGATAGGTCATTTGTTGGGCCTTTATCATACTTGGGGAAAGAATGATTATTGTGATGATACACCTAAAAATTGTAACTGTTGGAATATTGATTCTAGTGAAATACCTGACTCTAATACTTGGTGTACAGCTCCGAACTGCGGAGATTCTAATGTGGTTTCCAACAATCTGATGGATTACAATATCTTTCGCAATGCCATTACTCCCTGCCAATTGGGTAAAATTCATTATTACCTGAACAATACATTGCCAAACTTTGTCAAGCCGGATTATTGCACGGTGGATACCACTAAAAACATTCATATACAAAGCGGTGAACAGGCAGTATGGAATTCAACCCGCTATTTACGAAGCAACCTGATTATTGAGCCGGGTGCAAAACTTACCCTGAAATGTACCCTTCACATACCGAAAGACGGAGAGATTTTAGTAAAACGGGGTGCGAAACTCATTGTGGACGGAGGCACGCTCACCAACGCCTGTGGCCAAATGTGGCAGGGCATCCGGGTGGAAGGTGACCCGAACAATCCGCATCCGAGTACTGTCGATGTGCTTAATAATACAGCCACACCAACAAGCGGAGTAGCCATCCTGAATAATGCAACCATTGAAAATGCGTATATTGGTGTATGGAACACCGATAAATCATGGCCTCAGAACCATTACGGTGGAATTATCATTGCCGACAGCACTACATTCCGCAATTGCCGGACAGGTATCGGTTTTATGAAGTATAAATACGACAACGCATCACGAATCCGCTTCTGCCATTTTATTACGGACGACAGCCTGCCCGGTGGACAATTACCTTATGCCGGTATCACATTATGGCAGGTAAAGGGGGTGGATATTATTGATTGCCGGTTTGAAAATAAGGCGCCCGGTTTGTTCGATGCCGGTGAACTTGGTAGCGGCATTGTCAGCATTGATGCCGGGTATAAAGTGGACGGTAATCTGATTGCCTATGACCCGCAGAGCGGTAATCCCGTTTATCACTACGGCACGTTTAAAAATCTGACCCGCGGTATTGACGCGGAAAATATCAGCAACCCACTGGCGCAGATTTTGGTTTACCACCAACAATTTGACACCGTGCAGGAGGGCGTTCTGCTGCGCAATTCCTTCTTTGATGAAATCCGGGAAAATACCTTTACCATACCGGCATGGCCCCTTCTGCCCAATACCCTGAAAGGACAATATGCCATTAAACTGAACGGTTCACAAGGATATTATGTGGCCGACAATACCATTAACACCACCAATGATGCCGTTAATAATCATGGCATAGTGGTGCGGAATACTTATGGCGGACAACTGCATTACAATACCGTAAACAGCAACTATACAGCCATTCAAACCGAACAGTATAACGAGATACTAAAAATGAGCTGTAACACCCTCACGGGCAATCACCTCGGACTGAGCATCAACCCGAATTCTCCCTATGGCTCCCTGCAGGACCAGGGGGAAGGTTGTGACCAACAAGATTACCGCCCGGCCAATGCGTTTGTGAATTTTGACTGTGCCAACGGGGCATTGGAAATCCGTTCAAGTATTGATATTGTGTATTACGATAATGAGGCGAATCCCAATCATCTCGATACAACGTGTATTGATGTTACGGCTAATTCAATTATAACAATTTGTTCACCTGGACAAACTCTGGGACAGGATGTTTGCAGCTATGAAAGCATAACAGATACCGTCCCAACCCATGACGATGCGAGCAACCTGCGCACATCCATCAACAATAGCAGCGATCCGGTAGAAAAGCAATTGTTGCGAAATGACTTAATGCGCGTTTACATTGCCCTGGATACCACGCAAAGCGTAATGCTTTCCCTGCTGGATGAAATGAATAATCATCCGGCTGATAAATTGAGCATTCAGGCTTATTATGCAGACAGCAATCTGACCGAAGCCCGCAACAGGCTCGATACGCTGACTTTGAGAAATCTCAGCGACAGCCTGTTTTACCAGACCATGGATATTTTGCTGACAGCAGCCGCGATATAATGGGATTGGATAGCACCGAGCTACAAAACCTGCAAACGATTGCCGATAACATGGCAGCCGATGAACTGACTGCCCGGAATATCCTGCAATTCCGTAACGATACGCTCAGCTACCGCATAGCCCCCGAGGAATGGCCGCAAGCCAAGCGGGGCAACATAGCACCGGACAAGCCGGATGAACAAGCTATTCTGTATGGCAATTATCCGGACCCGTTTAACAAAACCACTGTAATTCGATATTATTTGCCGGAAGGGAAAACCGGGTTTATTAAAATAACCGATATAGCCGGTAAAGAAATTCGTTTGTTACGATTATCATCCCTTAAGCAAACGATTACTTTTAACAGAAATCAATTACCAAATGGTATTTATATTATTCAAATGACGGTAGATGGCGATATTATAGGCACAGACAAAATGATATTGCAATAGATGATGATGTGCAGAATGATAATTACACTCTTTATTTGCTTCATTTCTACGCTTGGATTTGCGCAATGGAATAGTTATAATTATTTTAATACTACTTTTGATTTTGCTAATGACTTGCAACCTGATCTTGCAGATAAAGTATTAATAATTGATTCAACCTATTTTGTGGGGGGGCTCAGCGGTCACCCGGATGGTGCATGGTTATTATTTGCTTGTGATTTTGAAGGTAATTTGAAATGGTCAACTAAACTACAACCGTCCAATTCAGATGATTATGCTGCTGATATAATTAGAATACCTAACACTAACTTATTATTAATTGCCGGGCTTTCACATAATCCGGTTACAGGGGTTTATCAGAACTATCTGGTAAAAGTAAATTTATCCGGAGATACTATTTGGACAAAAACATTTGGAGACACCTCTGAATACAATGCTACTTTTCGAATGATAGCAACAGATGACAATAATTATTTAATGATTGGTTCAGCTCAACGCTATAATGGTAATGATTCACAGGTTGAGTTAATTAAAATTGACGAAAACGGCAATATACTCTGGGATAAACAGATGGGTAACAATTATTGGGAACTACCCATTGACGCTTTGCTCTGTGACGATGGCGGCTTTTTGATTTGCGGTTACCGGCATAATGTTCCGGCCGGAGACCGCGACATCCTGCTGATCCGCACCGACAGCCTCGGCAACGAACTTTGGGAAAAAACTTATGGGGGGGGATTTGGATGATTATGGCGGGTATATTGTTAAAAGCTTAGAAGGGGGATATATGATTTCCGGAGACTATGTCCAATCTAATTTCCCTAACCCACAAAAAATCTATGGTTGGTTAATTAAAATAGATGCGCTTGGAAATGTTGAATGGGATAAGAAATACCAATACATAAATAATGCTAACAATGGATTTTGGACCGGATTAATGCAATTACCGGATTCT
>JAJRWN010000002.1 GCA_024276745.1 Bacteroidota bacterium | reverse complement strand
CCGTGGCATTATCAGTGGGATTTTGATAATGACGGTGTGGTGGACGATACCACGCAAGGCAGTACCGCTTTTATCTATCCGGCTGCCGGAAGCTATAGCGCTAAACTGATGGTAGAAAATCTGGAAGGCTGCCGTGATAGTGTTTTGATGAGTGTAGAAGTGGGCTGCATAGGTATCAAAACCCGGCATTCCATCAGCGCTTTACAGTTAAATCCCAATCCGGCCGATCAGGAGATTAATATTTCCTGGTCTTCTGCAAGCAATGAAGCTTCCCGTTTAGAAATTATCGATGCTTTAGGGCGCAGGGTTTACCGGCAAACCCTGCCGGCAACAAGGCATCAAGTCTCGCTGAATATCGCTTCGTGGCCGGCCGGTTTATATCTTTTGAGAATAAGATCAGCTAAGGGTGCCGCATCCTTGCGATGGGTGAAAGAATAAAGAAAAGTATAATAAAATAAAGCTATCTTTTCTTTGAAATATGAAAAATATTATTTATCTTGCTGCAAGAAATAATGGTTCACTCCCTAAAACATGTATCATGAGAACACTTAACACATTGCCCCCCCGTCTTTTAAAATGCTATATATTTAAAAATGTATTTAAAACGGCAGGATTCCGCTATAATCTGCTGTTGATAATACTGCTGTTTTTCACTCAATTGGGTTTGAATGCGCAATCGATGTTTGAAATTGATAATCAAACTCCGTGCGATTGGCCATTGGTTATTTATTGTACTCAATACACTTTATGCAAACCAATTATCCAACCACCTATTACGATAAACGCTAGCCAAAATACAATAACTACAATAAATCTAAGTACCTATTATCCTTGGGTTAATGCAAGGGTTATAAAGGTCGAAGTTTATCATTTCAGATATCAATCTTGGGAAACGATTGGTGAAAGTAGTTGTGGCTATGTGGCACAAACACCTACTATATATTGTCCTTATAACAGTGGCTATATTGCTCATTATTATGGAACATATATGAATATTAAATAACTATAGATATGAAGATAATTAAAACCAGCTTTTTATTATTTCTCATTTTGGTATGTACAAACATATCAAGCCAGAGTTATACTCGATTATTTGCACCGGATTCATCAAAAAATGACTTATTCGGACTTTCTATCTATTTAAAATATCCGTGGCTTTTTGTTGGAGCTGCTTTTAAGGGAACTTATAATTCATCTACTGGAACGGTATATTTATATAAACATAATGGTCAAAACTGGATATTTATAAAAAAACTTAAACCCATTTATACAGAAGGGGACCGGATGTTTGGAAAATATATTACAGGATACGGAAATAAAGTTGCGATTGGCGCACCGGAAGGACCTGGTAAAGGTGCAGTATACATATATCAATTAGCAGATACCGCATGGATTTTTACAGAACGGATCCAGCCGACAGACGGGACGGCACCCCGATGGTTCGGAGATCCAATTGACATATACAAGGAAAGAATGATAATTGGCGCCATGTATGATGTAGATAATGGACTTGGGAGTGGCGCTGCATATACTTATCAATTTAACGGATCATCATGGAAAGAACAGCAAAAATTATTAGCTTCAGATGGTGCAAATGGGGATAAATTTGGGTCTGAAGTTACAATTTACGATACAGCTATTGCTATTGGTGTACCTAATAAAACCACCACTTACGGATTATATAGTGGCAGTGTCTACATATTTACCCGTCATGTTAATCAATGGCTTGAGAGGATGAAAATTTTTCCTAATGATATTCTACCAGGGGACCAATGGGGCTATAAACTCGAACTCGACAACAACAACTTATATGGAAGTTCTCCTTCAAAAGATCAAGGGAAAGGTGCCGTTTACCAGTTCCATTTCAATACCAATAATCAATGGATACAGCAACAAAAGATAATACTAAATAACGGTGCAGCAACAGATCAATTGGGTAGTGAGATTCTTCAAAAATCTGGAACACTTTTCTTAGGGGTACCGGGAAGATCAGATTACGGAACATTTTCCGGTGAGGCAGTTTCTTTTCAAAAATCTGGAAACCAATGGATACAAGGAAATATCTTTTCAGCCAATATATGGTCACCACATAGTAGATTAGGATATGATATTGAATCGGATGGTTCGTTTGTAATAATTTCGGCCCCTGGAATTATGCAAAATAATTTATATGGTATAGTATATACTTTTATGTTTTGTGGAGAAAGTCACATAGCAGGAAAACCGGATGGCCCTATGTGTCCGGGAGACAGTATTCATTTATTTGCCGGATGCAATACCGATTCTGTAAATTGGTATCATACGAAAGGCCTGCTGCAGGCCGACAGTCATAGCTATAATTTTGCTGCTTATCAAGCTGATACTCTTTGGGCAGGTATTTGGAATACGAATGGATTGCTGGGCTACGATACCGTATTCGTTCAAATAGAACCCAAAGCAGCCTTTTCTACCGATACCGGCTGTCTGGGACAGCCTACTCATTTCACCGACCTCACTCAGGTAAGTACCCCGTGGCATTATCAGTGGGATTTTGATAATGACGGTGTGGTGGACGATACCACGCAAGGCAGTACCACTTTTACTTATCCGGCTGCCGGAAATTATAGCGCCAAACTGATGGTAGAAAATCTGGAAGGCTGTCGCGATAGTGTTTTGATGAGTGTAGAAGTGGGTTGCATTGGTATCAAAACCCGGCATTCCGTCACTGCTTTACAGTTAAATCCCAATCCGGCCAATCAGGAGATTAATATTTCCTGGTCTTCTGCAAGCAATGAAACTTCCCGTTTAGAAATTATCGATGCTTTAGGGCGCAGGGTTTACCGGCAAACCCTGCCGGCAACAAGGCATCAAGTCTCGCTGAATATCGCTTCGTGGCCGGCCGGTTTATATCTTTTGAGAATAAAATCAGCTAAGGGTGCCGCATCCTTGCAATGGGTAAAAGAATAAATCATTCATCGGTAAATCTGCCCAAGATACTCTATGGCATCGGCACGGGCTAAGACCGCAGGAGCCTCACTTGCTTCATTTGTTTGATTATCCAGACCGTCATCAAGCATCAGATGCAAATTTTCAGTCTCATCAAAAGGTATAATCCAGGTTTTCCCCGGAGTGATATTAAACTTATACTTACCTTCACCTTGTTGCGTCATGGAATCAACGACACCTTCGGTAAAATACAAACCGGCTGACATGGCGTCCGGATTAAGCGAATCTACTTCCTTTTTCACCACCAGTACCGTTTCTCCCTGCCGGTCTTCGCTTTCAAAATATAGCGTTACGGTATTCTTTTTGCCATCTGCCTCAATGTTAGCTGTAAATATTTGTGCATTTTCTTTAAATGAATCCGGTATATTTTCAGGAGTATTCGGACTATCGGTGTTTAAGTGTTGGCAAGCCGTAAATAATAATACCATGGCAACAATGGTTAAATGCTTCATAACAAGTAGATTTTATTTAAGAGAAATACCAAGTTACTACTTTTTATTTACATACAAAAATGCCACTTAATTTGTTATCAAGTGACATGCGGTAATTAAAGCTGTTTTTTTATTCGGCATACAGCTCATTGATCAGGTTTTTGTAGCGTTCCAATACAAATTTTCGTTTGAGCTTCATGGTAGGTGTCAATTCACCGGATTCGATACTCCATACATCCGGTACGAGTTTAAATTTTTTAATTTGTTCGACATGACTAAAAACGGCATTCCGTTCTTCAATATCTTCAAATATGCGGGTAATAATTTCCTTGTTACCACAAATATCCTGGTTGGATTCAATATGAATATGATTCTTTTTTGCCCATTCTCTAATGGCTTCGAAAGCCGGTTGAATAATGGCACTTACAAATTTTTCATTTTCTCCCACCACCAATATTTGTTCGATAAAGAAAGATTCAGCCATTTTATTCTCAATGGGTTGCGGAGCCACATATTTACCACCGGATGTTTTGAAAAGTTGTTTAATCCGGTCGGTAATTTTTAAAAATTTGCCATCAATCAGGGTGCCTACGTCACCGGTATGCAACCATCCGTCACGTAATATTTCCTTAGTTTGTTCAGGCATATTATAATAGCCCATCATCACATTTTCGCCACGTGCCAGGATTTCATTTTGATTTCCCAATTTCACTTCAACACCGGGGATAGCAACACCAACGGTACCCAACATATAACCACCATCTTCAAAGCGGTTAAAAGTTAGTACGGGTGAGGATTCGGTCATTCCATAGCCTTCTCTTACCGTAAGCCCTGCTGCATTGAATACTCTTGCAAGCCGTTTCTGTAAAGCTGCCGCACCGGTTACAATACCGACAATTTCACCTCCAAGGGCTTCCTGCCATTTACTGAATATGAGTTTCCGGGCAATTTTTAACCTGAAATTATACCAGGCAGAGTTTTTCCCCCGATCGTCAAATTTTTGTCCAAGATTAAGTGCCCAGAAAAACAAGGCTTTTTTAATACCTGTAAGCTCCAGCCCTTTAGCCACAATTTTATCATATACTTTCTCAAGCAAACGAGGTACGGTTGTAAAGAAATGGGGATGTACTTCTTTCAGATTTTCACCAATAGTATCGATACTTTCGGCATAATAGATGGAAGCACCGGTAGCCATATAGGTATAGGTTACCATACGTTCAAAGCTATGGCATAAAGGTAAAAAGCTAAGCGTCCGATGGCTTTTGTCGATTGGCAATACTTTCAGCGTATTGCGCACATTACTGGCCAGATTATTATGTGAAAGCATTACTCCTTTTGGATTTCCGGTCGTACCTGATGTATAAATTAAGGTAGCCAGGCCAGCCGGTTCAATGGCTTTTTTTATTGCTTCCAATGCTTCTTTTTTCGATTCATCAGCCATATCAAGCACTTCTGACCAATGCTTTACACCATCCAGTTTTTCAAAACTGTAAATCTCTTTTAGGGACGATACTTTATCTTTTATCGAAGCTACCTTGTCGTACAGTTCTTTTCCTTCTACAAAGCAATAAACTACATCTGCATCGTTGAAGATATATTCATATTCTCTTGGGCTGATAGTAGAATAAACCGGTACATCAACAGCACCTAATTGTAAAACGGCCTGATCGGTAAATATCCATTCGGGACGGTTATTGGAAACAATGGCAATTTTATCACCTTTTTTCACCCCCAAAGCCATCAGACCCAGGCTAAATTTTTGAATAATATCGAGACATTCCTTTGTACTATACTTGCGCCATTGACCGTTTTCTTTGGCTGCCAGTGCATCATCTTGTGGGTAATTGTCTAATTGATAAGGCAGAATATCAAATAATCGGGTATAATCCATGAGTAATGATTTACGGTGTTTATAAATTGAATATTAACTTTGATTGATCAATACATAAAAATGCGAATCATGAAAGTAAATAAAAAATGGCTTATTGTGTTAACTCTTGCCGGAATTTTAGGTGCCTGCGCTCCGATTTACATACCACCGGCAGCCCATGTACCGCAATTGGAACATAAAGGAGAGATGCAGTTTGGATTATTTTACGGTATGAACGGATTAGATCTTCAGGGATCTTATGCTGCTTCTGATCATCAGGCTTTTATGGCCGGTATTTCCATGGGTTCGAATAGCGATTCATCAGGATCCAATAAAACGGCACATTTCTACGGTGAAGGAGCTTATGGTGTTTTTTCGGCCAATGGAGTCGGACGTTTTAGTGCTTTTGCCGGCATGGGTGCAGGTGCCGGACAGGGACAAAGTACCTGGTCGTTTAACAGCACTTCATTCACCGAACAAGCTACCGGTACTTATTTGCGTCCTTTTCTGCAGGGAAATATTGGCTTAAACACCGGTTTTTTCGATTTAGGACTTGCCACCCGTCTGGCCTGGGTTTGGATGACTTATACCAGTGGAAACCAGAATATTCCTCCCAATGCAAATGCATGGATGCTTGAGCCGGTACTATACATGGGATTGGGAGGCAATAAATTCAAAGTATTCGGCCAAGGTGGTTTTAGTGCTCCGCTTAATAAGAATATGAATTTCGGATACAATCCTTTTATCATTTCATTAGGAATCAATTTTCATATTCATTAAACCGTTCAGGATTAATAAATAAACATCGTTTTTGAAAAACTGCGTTTGTTATTCACCCAGTCTCTGATATATATCTTCAAGGTATAAGTACCCGCATCGGGAGGAGCAACCAAGGCCCAGGGATCTGTTTCTTTTTTTCCGGTCAGAAAAAATAACCAGGACCAGGTTTTTAATTTCGAATCGGCAGGAATAAGCTCAATGTATAATGAGCTTAAGCGGATATTGTCAGTAAGGGTATCGGAGAAATAAAATACAGAATCGCTGCGCACCGAATCGGGCATAGTGCTATTGGTATAGGTGGGAGCTTCTAAATCCTTAGAGGATGAAACAGTAATGCTTATATCTTCCGTTGTGCTTAAACCGGCTTCGTCAATGGCCGATAAGTGCAAATGATAGCTTCCGGCAGCTATGCCGGTATCAATAAATATGCTGTCATTGCGCATTACGGTATTCCCGTTTATAGCAAAATCTGCGTTATATTCAAAGGGGGAAATAATATATTGACCGCTCCACTTCAAATGATCGATTGAATCAGGGATGATGGAATAATCATAGTTTGTAAGCGCTTTATTATCTGTAATAGTGACATGCAGCAATAAAGTATCTCCATCTGTAAATTGATCTCCTTCCTGCAAATCAGGATGATAGATGACAGGAGGAATCGTATCTTGTTTTTTACAGGAGTAGTTCAAGCTCATTAAAACGAGATAAAATATAAAAACAGGACGTAGTAACCTGCTTTGCATAAGCATCATTAAGGTTTTAAAGAATCATACCTGCCGCTACCGTATTATTGGTTGCTTCATCAATTAAAATCAGGCTGCCGGTAATTCGATTGCGGGTATAAGCATCGTAAAATATGGGTTCGGTAGTACGTATGCTAATCCGGGCAATTTCATTCAGCCCAATGGTTTTGTTATCTTCTATACGATGCAAACTATTGATATTGAGTTTATACAATACTTCTTTCACCAGGCACCGGGCTTGTTTTGTAGTATGCATAATTCGATATTTACCGTGCAATTGTAAAGGTTTTTCACTTAGCCAACAAATCATAAGGTCAATATCCTGAGAGATTTCAGGCATATTATTTTCTCTTACAATCATATCACCGCGGCTGATGTCGATATCATCTTTTAAACGGAGCGAAACGGACATAGGTGGAAAAGCTTCTTTTACAGGTCCGTCAAAAGTATCGATAGATTCAATGACGGAGCTAAACCCCGAAGGCAATACCATAACTTCATCACCTACTTTATAAACACCTCCCCCTACTCTGCCGGCATAGCCTCTGTAATCATGATATTTGTTATTATGTGGTCTGATAACATACTGAACCGGAAAGCGGCAATCTATAAAATTATGGTCGCTGGCAATATGAACTGTTTCGAGCAGGTACATAAGAGTAGGACCGTCATACCAATCCATATTTTCGGATCGATGAACGATATTATCTCCTTTCAGGGCTGAGATAGGAATATATCGAAGGTCTTGCACATTGAGTTTGGAGGCAAAGTCAGCCATTTGAGATTGGATGGTTTCAAAAGCTTCCTGTTTATAATCAACCAGGTCCATTTTATTAACACATACCACAATATGAGGAATTCCGAGTAGGGTAGCGATAAAAGTATGGCGATGAGTTTGTTCAACCACACCATTTCGTGCATCTACAAGAATAATAGCAAGATTGGCCGTTGAAGCACCGGTAACCATGTTCCGGGTATATTGGATATGTCCGGGAGTATCGGCAATAATAAATTTTCGTTTAGGGGTATGAAAATAGCGATAGGCAACATCAATTGTGATGCCTTGTTCGCGTTCGGCACGCAGCCCGTCAGTGAGCAAGGCCAGGTTCACATGTTCTTCGCCTCTTCGTTCGCTGGTTTCTTTAATATTTTCAAATTGATCTTCAAAAATAGATTTACTATCGTAAAGCAAACGCCCGATCATGGTACTTTTCCCATCATCCACACTGCCGGCTGTAGTAAAACGCAACAGTTCCATTTGCATATATTCTTTTTTATCGAAAGTAGCTTCTTCTTGCTTTGTTGTCATTTTCTGTTTACTTAGCTGTAATTTAAAAATAGCCTTCTTTTTTCCGGTCTTCCATAGCCGTATCAGAGCGTTTGTCATCGGCCCGGCCGCCCCGTTCGGTAATTCTTGTGGTAGCAATCTCCAATACAATTTCTTCAACGCTAGCGGCTTTTGATTCGGTAGCTCCGGTGCAGGT
>JAJRWN010000023.1 GCA_024276745.1 Bacteroidota bacterium | reverse complement strand
GGTGGCAGCGATATTTTTGTTTGCCGTTTCAACGCCCAGGGTACTGCCCTGCTGGGTGGCACCTATATTGGTGGTCTCGGCAACGATGGATTAAATTACTCACCCTATCTTAATCATAATTATGCCGATCATGCCCGTGGTGAAGTTTTGGTAGATGATCAAGATAATATTATTGTAGTATCCTGTACCAATTCACTCAATTTCCCGGTTACTTCAGGTGCTTATCAAACTTCAAATGCCGGTTTGTGGGATGCTTGTCTTTTTCAACTGGACCCAGGCCTTCAAAATCTGATGTGGTCCACTTATTTAGGTGGAAATGAAAATGATGCGGCTTATTCGGCAAAAATAGACAACAATAATGTGCTCTATGTTTGCGGTGGTACCAACAGTACCGATTTCCCAACGACAACAGGAAGCCTGAACCCAACATTTAATGGTGGTATTGCGGATGGATTTGTACTGAAACTGGCAAATCAGGGAAGCAATTTAATGCAATCTACTTATATCGGTACTTTCTTTTACGATCAAACGTATGGGATAGATCTTGATGCCAATAAAAATGTTTATATCGTTGGGCAAACATCAGGGCCCTATCCGACTACTCCGGGTGTTTACACTATTCCAAACAGCGGACAGTATATCTCGAAACTCGATAACAGCCTCAGCACATTATTGGTATCTACCGTGTTGGGAAAAGGTGACGGTGATCCGGAATTTGTACCTACTGCTTTTATGGTCGATGTTTGCGGACGCATTTATGTAGCCGGTTGGGGTGGAATTGTTAACGGAAGTGTAGGAAACCTGATTGGTTATACCACTACTCCCGATGCCTACCAGTTGACAACCGATGGAAGCGATTTTTATTTTCTTGTGTTATCGCAAGATATGAAAAGCCGTATTTATGCTACTTTCTTTGGTGGCCCGGTAAGCCACGAACATGTGGATGGAGGTACCAGCCGTTTTGATAAAACAGGCATAATTTACGAAGCAGTATGTGCCGGTTGTGGTGGAAATAGTGATTTTCCATATACTCCAGGAGCCTGGTCGTCAACAAATAATAGCTCAAACTGCAATGAAGGTGCCGCTAAATTTGAATTTCAATTGCCCATTGTTCAGGCACAGGCAATAGCCGGTCCTAAAACAAAAGGTTGCAGCCCACTGAATGTTAATTTCACAAATAATGGCTCTCAAAATATGAATTATGAATGGGATTTTGGCGATGGACAAAACAGTACAATCGAAAATCCATCGCATGCTTATTCAACACCGGGTACTTATCAAATTACGCTCATTGTCACCGACACGATGAACTGCCATACTTCCGATACAGCCATAGTTACTGTTCAGGTCTTTGGCAATGCAACGGCAGATTTTACCTGGGATAGCGTGTTTCTTGTGAAAGGCGATACGATTGATTTTCAAAATCTGAGCAGTGGAGCTTCGGCTTATGATTGGGATTTTGGCGATGGCTCTACTTCCAATTTACAAGACCCAAGTCATATTTTTTCCGATACCGGTTCTTTTCAAATATGTTTAAAAGCTAAAAATGCAGGTGCTTGTGACGATTCAATCTGTTATACCATTTTTATCAGCGATTATGCTTTGGTAGATGTACCTTCCGCCTTTTCGCCCAATGGAGATGGAAAAAATGATATTTACTATGCACGAGGTCAGGGTGTTGATCAACTGGAACTTAAAATTTATAACCGTTGGGGACAGCTTTTATTTACCACTACCGATTTGAATGTCGGATGGGACGGTACTTTTAAAGGTAAAAATCAACCGATGGATGCCTATGTTTTTGTACTCAACGCAACCTTGAATTCCGGAAAAAAAGTATATAAAAAAGGAAACTTTACCCTTATCAGATGAAAAAACATACTGTCATATTGATTATTTTCTTCAATCTGATATTTTCAGCTTTGAAGGGTCAGGATATTCATTTTTCACAATTTTATGCCGCTCCGCTGATGTTAAATCCGGCATTAACCGGGCAGTTTCCCGGTGATTACCGGGCTGGTATTCAATATCGCGATCAATACCGGAGTATTCCCGTTCCTTACCAAACCTTTGAAGGTTTTTTTGATACGCGCTTACCATTCGGTTCCATGAAGCAACAGTTTAGTGCCGGCCTTTGGATATTAAATGATCAGGCCGGTGATGGCAATTTAAGCAGCAATAAAACTTTTGCAACTTTTTCATTTAATCAAAATTTGGGAAACGGTTTTTGGGCAGGTGTCGGTATCGGTGCCGGTTTTATCCAAAAAAAGTTAGATTATTCAGCTTTAGTTTTTGATGATCAATGGACACAAAGTGGTTTCGACCCCGGTGTAAGTACTGCCGAACCGGCCGGCCAGCAACCTTTGAAATATCCGGATATGCAAGCCGGCATTTTGATTAGCTATGAAGCCGATAAAGACCGGGTGTTTTATGGCGGTATCAGCCTCAACCATTTACTGAAACCCAAAGAATCATTTATCTCGTCAGGAAACCGTTTGGATTTTCGATGGACCGTCAATGCGGGAGGACATTTTCTGATTAACGATTTTCTGGCTATCGATCCTGCTTTGATTTATATGAATCAAGACAAAGCCAGTGAATGGATCATCGGTGCCAATGCAGCTTATTTACCGGCAAATCTTCCGGTAGAAAGTTTAATTCTAGGATTATGGGGACGGGCCTCCGGAGATATTATTAGCTCAGTGGGTGCCGATTATCACCGTGTTCGCCTGCTCATTAGTTATGATCTGAATATTTCTTCTCTTAAAACTGTGAGCCAATACCGGGGTGGTACCGAAATGTCATTATTATATACGTGGAAACGTAAACATCCTCCTTTACAGGAAATTATTGTACCCTGCATCCGCTTTTGATTTTCCCTGAAGATTTTATTTATTTTAGCTTGATATGGAATACAATGTATTGGATAAAAATCTGATGATGCAATTATCGGAAATTGTTGGTAAAGACAATACAATAAGTGATGAGCGCATGCAAAACTATGCCCATGACGAAACAGAAAATTTATACTTCATGCCCACCCTGGTATTGAAACCGGCTAATACCATGGAAATCAGTCGTATCATGACCTTTTGCAACGAACATCTGATACCCGTCACACCCAGAGCTGCCGGTACAGGCTTAAGCGGTGGTGCTTTGCCTGTAAAAGGAGGAGTACTTCTTTCCATTGAGCGATTGAACCGGATTCTTGATATTGATGAAAGAAATTTACAGGTAAGTGTTGAACCGGGAGTTATTACCGAAGTGCTGCAAAATGCCGTGAAAGAAAAAGCTCTGTTTTATCCGCCCGATCCGGCCAGCAAAGGCTCTTGTTTTATCGGGGGAAATATTGCGGAAAATTCGGGAGGACCGAAAGCGGTAAAATATGGCGTGGTAAAAGATTATGTGCTAAATCTGGAAGTGGTTTTACCCAATGGAGATATTATCCAAACCGGAGCTAATGTTTTGAAAAATGCTACGGGTTATAACCTGACTCAATTGATGGTGGGCAGCGAAGGAACATTAGGTATTGTTACTAAAATTGTTTTAAGACTTATTCCTTGTCCACGTTTTGATAAAACGATGCTCGTCCCTTTTGCCTCAGCAGAAAAAGCTTGCGAAGCGGTTTCCGCTATCTTTCATGCCGGCATAACCCCTTCAGGACTTGAGTTTATGGAGAAAGATGCTTTGCGTTTATCGGCTGAATTTGCCAATGATAAATCTCTTCCTTTGAATGACAATATTGAAGCACATCTTCTGATAGAAGTGGACGGTAACGATGAAGACGTGATTATGCGTGACTGTGAAAAAATTGCACAAGTACTTGAAGCATTTCATCCGGCAGAAATTTTATTAGCCGAAACAGCCACACAAAAAGAGCAATTATGGTCATTGAGAAGAAAAGTTGCCGAAGCTGTGAAAGCACGGTCGGTCTATAAAGAAGAAGATACTGTGGTTCCCCGGGCCGAATTAGCTAAATTATTGGCAGGCGTGAAAGCTATTGGAAAAGAATTTGGTTTTCAGTCCATTTGCTACGGCCATGCCGGTGATGGAAATTTACACGTCAATATTCTAAAAAATAATCTGTCTGAATCTGACTGGAATAAAACATTACCACTTGCCATTCAAAAAATTTTTATCCTTGTCAAACGTTTGGGTGGTACCATCTCCGGTGAACATGGCATTGGATTAGTGCAACGTAATTATATGCCTATCCAATTCAGCAAGGTGGAATTAAATATTATGAAACAAATCAAAGATGTGTTTGATCCAAAGCATATTCTGAATCCGGGAAAAATATTTCCAGACTAAAGCTATTTTAATCTCGTTAATTTTGCACAATGAAACAAAAAATCATATTCTCATTATTACTATCTGTCCTAAGTTTTCAAATCCTGATGGCTCAAACTGATTACGATCCATCCTTGAAAGGAACCCCTTTTAAAGATCGTATTTATCTCGGGGGGAGTTTTGGTGCAGCCATCAGCAACGCTTATACCTATGTTGATATATCCCCAACTTTGGGTTATTATTTCACTTCCAGATTCTCTGCCGGACCGGGTATTACACTTCAATATTATAACTACAAGGTTTTTAACTATTCATCCTTTATTTACGGCCCGAGAGCTTTTGCCCGTTATCAATTACTGAATTTTCTTTTTGCTCATGCCGAATTTGAAGATCTTTTTTTGAAATACCGGCAAACCGATAACCTTGGTAATGTGACCTTTGTAAATAAAAATGTACCCGGCCTTTTACTTGGTGGAGGACTTACCCCTACAATCGGCCACAGCCGTATGTATATCATGGTATTATACAATATACTCCAAACATCTTATACGCCTTATGCCAATCCGGTGATTCGTATCGGATTTGATTTGGGGTTCTAAGGTAAATCAATTACAAAATCTACCAGCAGATTAAACAAATCCATAAAAGCTGTTAAGGGTAACGTTTCAGGGCGGTCATAAATATCGTGGTAGGCTTTTATTCCTCCACGTGTATAAATAAAAAAAGCAGGTACACCGGCTTCGGAAAAGAAATAATGATCGCTGTTAGCGGCTTTGCCTCTTGCTTTAATACTGGGCAGATAATGTCGTTGATTGTTAATAGCCGTGAGCTTCTTATAAGCCTTTTCATATACTCGCCCATTCACCACGGTAATTCCTTCACTTCCGGTACCCAACATATCCATATTAATCAGAAAACGGATATTCTCAAGCGGGAAAAGCGGATGTTCGGTAAAATATTTTGAACCCAGTAAGCCCAGTTCTTCCCCTCCGAAAGCCATAAATACTACTGAATAGGGAAGCCTCTGATCTTCCTGGACAAAGAAATGAGCAAGGTTCAACAGCATGGCAATTCCGCTTGCATTGTCATTGGCTCCCGGTATATACACATTAGGCCCCATGGCTCCAAGATGATCGTAGTGAGCTGTAAAAACCACAAAACTATCCGGGTAAGTTGTGCCCGGTATATAAGCAATTACATTTTGAGTAGATAAACCTTGTATCAACTGACTGGTAATCGTGCATGATAAGGAAGTAATTTTTTCATTAAAGGCATCACTAAGAATTTCAAAACCCGGAGCAGCGCAATGCGTTTGGCTTAATTCCCAGGTTAGTTTGTCTCGGAGAATAATCAAACCACCCTTCTCGGCAGGTAAATTATATCTGATGGCTTCTATCGATTTTTGGTATTGCTTGACTTTATCCTTATCCCATTTTTCAGACGCTAACGGAATGACCCAAAAGATTTCCGAAGCATTTTTATGCTTTGTTATTCTGTTCAGGGTAGCCAATGGGTTGAGTATTGTTTTGGGTTTTAGATATTGTACCTTGAAAGTTCCGTAGATATCAGGATCGCAGGCAAAAGGCTGATAATCGCGTCCGGCTTGCAAAGTCTTCCCATCAAGCGATAAAAACAAGGTATCAGGAAAAGTGTTTACGTTTACCGGAAAATGCTGGTAATAATCATTTCCAAAAGTTTGAAGACCGGTTTCTTTCATCTCATTGGCAATAAAATGAGCTGCTTTTAGATGCCCATTTTGCACATAGCCACGCCCAAGTTTATCGGGGCCTGTCAGCGAATCAATGACAAGCAGGGTATATTGTAAATCCTGGGCAAGCAAGCTTACGCTTCCTGCAAACATTAACAAGCAGAGCGCAAGAAATGCAAATCGATTAGGCCGGTTTAATTTCATATTCATAATATTCTATAACGGCATTAACAAGCAATTTTTTGCATGCATCTTGAAGTATTTTTTCGGCTTCTTCTGCTGTACCGGCTTGCAATTCAAGATGAATATGTTTTCCTATCCTGACCATTTCAATAGTGGCTAATCCAATATTTTTCATACTTGAAGCCACTGCTTTCCCTTGTGGATCGAGCAATTCTTTCAATGGCATCACATCAATTTCGGCAATAAATTTCATGTAGCATTTTTTAAAGTAAAAGATGAAACTATAAAATACAGTATGATTAACAGTGGCCAGAGACCGAATATTATTTGCCATTGCCACCAGCAGAAAATACTCATCACAATAGCTGTAAGAATGAAAATCAAAGCACTCTTCCCTCCGGGATAACTCCGGTAATTCCAACTTAATTTGATAACAGGGAAACGTGACATCATAAGATAGGATAGCAATATAATGGCTGCATACAAGTAAATAGGATTTGTAAACCAGTTACTGAAATAGCTTTCCTGTCTAAACACAGACAACACCATGCTCACTACTGAAATAGCCGCAGCCGGTACCGGCATACCGAGATAACGGTCGCGTTGTTTTTCATCAATATTGAATTTACCCAGCCTCAAAGCTGCTGCAATAGTGAATAAAAAAGCAGGTAGAAACAAGATTATTCCAAGGTTGAAAGCTGCTGTTGAATTGAATAAAGAAACACCCAGCAATTGGTAGAGCATTACGCCCGGTACCAAACCAAAAGTAATCATATCTGCCAGACTATCGAGCTGCCGGCCAAGTTCGGAAGTGGCATTGAGCAAACGGGCAACAGCACCGTCAAAAAAATCAATGATTGCTGCCAGCAAAACCATCCAGGCTGCCAAAGGCATTTTCCCTAAATACAATTTATCCCAAACCAAATGCCCGTTAAAGAAATAGCTTTCGCCACTGACTTCTACAGTTATATGGTCATAAAATATGTAAACCAATGCCAGACAACCTAAAAAAAGATTGCCGGAGGTGAGTAAGTTGGGGATATGTTTATACCAACGCATTAACTATTCATCAGGTCTTCAATCTCATCTGCTTCACGCGGAGTATTTCTCATAAAGTCTATATGCCCTTCTTCTGTTACCATGATATCATTTTCAATCCGGATGCCCAGATTTTCTTCAGGGATATAAATACCGGGCTCACAGGTAAACACATTACCTGCTTTTACGGGTTCTGACCAAAGACCTACATCATGCACATCGAGACCCATAAAATGGCTTGTTCCGTGCATATAATATTTTTTGTAGGCCGGCCAGGCAGGATCTTCGTTTTTGATGTCATTCATACTGATAAGTCCCAAATCAACCAGTTCCTTTTCCATCAGTTTGCCTACTTTTTGATGATAATCATCGAGCATTACTCCCGGGCGAAGTAAAGGAATAGCTGATTTCTGCACACGCAGTACAGCATTATACACTTCTTTTTGCCTTTTGGAAAATCTGCCGTTGACCGGTATCGAACGGGTAAGGTCTGAGGCATAATTAGCATACTCCGCACCAAAATCCATCAGGATAACATCACCATCTTTGCAGGATTTGTTGTTTTCGATATAATGCAAAACGCATGCGCTGTGACCCGAGGCAATGATACTGGCATAAGCTTCACCTTTAGACCGGTTTCGTATAAACTCGTGCAATATCTCCGCTTCAATTTCATATTCCATTACTCCGGGTTTTACAAAAGATAATACCCTGCGGAAGGTTTTTTCAGTAATATCGCAGGCTTGTTGAATCAAGGCCACTTCTTCCGGCTCCTTTACCGAACGAAGCCGGTGCATTTCCGGTGCTATACTGCGATATTGAACCAATGGATATTTTTCCCTAATCCATATTCCAAAACGATCGTCACGAGTTTGTACAGGATTGCTGTTGCGCAGGTGTTCATTGGTATTTAGATAAACTCCATCAGCTTCGAAGATGATGGTTTTAAGGATAGTTTCAAACTCATCGAGCCAGTAAACAGAAGTAATACCACTGGTTTCTGCAGCTTCAGTCTTGGTATATTTATGGCCTTCCCAAATTGCTATCTTCTCATTGGTCTCCCGCAAAAAAAGCATGCTTTTCCATTCTTCTTTCCGGGCATCAGGATATAATACAAGAATAGATTCTTCCTGATCGATACCACTCAAATAAAAAATATCTGCATTCTGATGAAAAGGCATATTACCATCGGCATTAGTAGGCATG
>JAJRWN010000022.1 GCA_024276745.1 Bacteroidota bacterium | reverse complement strand
ATTGTATGTGGATTGATCCTTCTCATACCAGTCATTTTATCATGGGCTGTGATGGAGGAGTTTATGAAACATGGGACAATGCAAAAACCTGGCAGTTTAAAGCCAATTTGCCTGTTACCCAATTTTATAAAGTAGCCACCGATAATGATTTTCCGTTTTATCATGTTTACGGAGGTACACAGGACAATGCTACCCTTGGAGGTCCATCGCGAACGATAAACAGTGCCGGTATTACCAATGCCGATTGGTATAATACTGTTTTCGGTGATGGTTTTCAAACACAGATTGACCCCGAAGATCCTGATATCGTCTATTCACAATGGCAATATGGCGGATTGGTACGTCATGACCGGAAAAGTGGCGAGAATATAGGTATTCAACCTATGGAAAAACCCGGTGAACCCGCTTTACGTTGGAATTGGGATGCTCCTTTAATAATCAGTCCTCATAGCCATACACGTTTATATTTTGCCGCCAATAAACTATTTCGTAGTGATGACCGGGGAAACACCTGGACGGCCATAAGTGGCGATCTTACCCGGCAACTTGATCGTAATAAAATGAAAGTAATGGGCAGAGTGTGGAGTATGGATGCTGTTGAAAAAAACCGGTCAACTTCCATTTACGGGCAATGTGTTGCATTGGCAGAATCACCTTTGCAGGAAGGATTAATTTATGTAGGAACCGATGACGGTTTGATTCAGGTAAGCGAAGACAATGGCCTGAATTGGCGAAAAACAGCTTCCTTTCCGGGCGTACCCGAAATGACTTATGTGAATGACCTTGTAGCTTCAAAATTTGATGTTAATACCGTATTTGCCGTTTTCAATAACCATAAAAATGGTGACTTTAAACCGTATATTCTCAAAAGTAGCGACCGGGGGAAATCATGGACACATATCGATGCCACTTTACCCCAATCGGGAGCCGTATATTGTTTTGTACAAGATTATATCGATGCCAATTTATTGTTTTGCGGTACCGAATTTGGTGTGTTTTTTAGTAATGATGCCGGGCAGCATTGGATTGCCCTCAAGGCAGGGCTGCCTACTATAGCTGTTTATGATATGACTATTCAGCAGCGCGAAAATGATTTAGTGCTTGCTACTTTTGGACGGGGTTTCTATATTCTGGATGATTATAGCCCTTTACGATTAATGACTCAAGAAAATGTAGAACGGGAAGCGATGATTTTCCCCGTAAAAGATGCGTGGATGTTTTTACCAAAACGTATTCTTGGATTATCGGGAAAAGCTTTTCAGGGGGCATCTTTCTTCTCTACGCCCAATCCGGATATCGGTTCAGCAATATACTATTATCTGAAAGATGATATAAAAACCGCTAAGCAAATCAGGCAGGAAAATGAAAGTAAAATTGTCAAAGATGGTGGTGATGTAGAATATCCATCTTTCAATGCAATGCGGGTTGAAGATCGCGAGGAAACTCCTTATTTGTTGTTTACTATTACCGATGATGCCGGCAAGGTAGTGAGACGGATAAAACAAGCTGCCACAGCCGGTATGCATCGTTTTACTTGGGATTTCAGGTACCCTTCACCCTCTCCCGTTTCTTTGCAAACCTCTGCAGTAGATATTTTTGCTGATGACGATGCCGGATATCCGGTAGTGCCCGGTACCTATTATGTGAGCATGGCTAAAAGCGAGCGGGGAATGATTACTGATATTGCACCAAAACAAGCCATGATTGTGAAACCGTTGGGCTTAAATAAACTTGCTGCTGAAGATCAAAAAAGTTTATTGCAATTTAATCAGAAAACAGCCGAGCTGTTTAGAGCCGTTCAGGGAACCGGTCGATATCTCAATGAAGCTTATCATCAGTTGGACTTGATGAAACTTTCCATCAATCAATCGCCTAAAGCAGATATAAGAATGAGTGAAGAAATTGAAGAAATAAAAAATCAATTGGCTGATATACAAATAAAATTGCAAGGTGATGCCGGCCTGGCAAAACGTCAGTTCGAAACGGAATCTTCCATTTCAGACCGGATTTCAAATGTTGTCTATAATCTTTGGTTTACCACAGCGGCACCTACCAATAGCATGAAAGATAATTTGCAGTTTTCCGGTGAGGCGTTTAATGATGTGTTGGCTGATTTAAAAAAAATAGACACACATATTAGTCGAATTCGCAGCGATTTGGAAAAATCAGGTGCACCCTGGACTCCCGGTCAGCTGCCCGATTGGAACGGTAATTAGCACCCGGTTTGGTAAAGCCTAGTTGAAGGATATAGCTCTTGGTGTAAATCCAACCGGAATTTCAATTGGATTGCCCTGGTTATCGTTTATAATTGCATTGGTTTTTGGGTTGAAACCATAAACAAAATCTCTGCTTTCATCGGTGGCATAGCCGATTTCCCCATCAGAGCTAATAGCAACTCCGTAAATCGAACTTCCGTTGCTGAATTTAATGGTATCAATGATACCTGACTGGGTATTTACAACATAAACATATTGCCATTGATTGGGAACAAACAGTTTTTGCCCGTCAGGTGAGATATCCGGATTTCTTCCATAGACCGGATAGGT
>JAJRWN010000021.1 GCA_024276745.1 Bacteroidota bacterium | reverse complement strand
ATGTGATCTTTTTGCTGGTCAGGCGCCTAAAATTTGCTGTTTGTTTTCTGATGTTTTTTACGTTTATAAACCGGATTGAGGCACAACAGCTATCATCAAGATACCAGCTGATTCAGCATTTGTATAGAGATGGTATTATCTACTTTGTATATCCGGCCGGTGACCCCAATGCCGGATATTTAAAACAAATCGCATCGAAAATGGCTTATGGTTCAAAAGAACTTAAACTTATTGCTATTTCAGATCGTGATTTAACCCAAACAGAAGCTTCCAAACATGCTTTATTTCTGGTAGGATCGTCAACGGATAATCGTTATATCCATCAAATAGCAAGTGAATTACCCATACAATTCAGCGAAAAAGGATTTATCATCAATCATCAGAGCTATGAACAAAATGCCTACTTAAAAATTTCTCTTTATCCGAGTCCGTTCAATGCTGAATTTCCCATGCTCATGTTCACCGGATCTGAGGGAAAAAATTTACCCTTTGTCTTCAATAAACAATATGGTTCCAAGCATCTTTATAACATCATGAGTGCGGCAGACTTTGAGATTATTGAAAACAGCAGCAGAAAAGTCATGGGATTTTTTAATAGCGAAGACAATGAAAACTGGTCAATAGACAGCTCCCGTCAATGGATTTTTGATCAAGCAGGAAAACCGCTTGGAAAAAGTACTCATTTTACTTTCATTGGCCATCAATTAGCTGAAAACGATGGACAGAGGATAAAAAAACTGAACAGCATGCTGGAAACAGGAGTTGACAAGATTGAACGCTTCAGTCATAAAAAGATAACTCAAAAATATTTGGTCAATCTATATCCGGATGCCGAAACAAAGGGTATGATGACCGGTATCAGCAAAGCGGTTCATATAGGTTCAGATCAGGAAATATATATGATATTAAACGAAGAATATAATGATTATGAATCAGCCTTACCCTATGAACTCATATTGAAGCAGGTGATTGGAAAGGCCTCTTCCGCATTGTTTTCAAAAGGATTATCGGTATGGATGACCGCACATTGGCAAAAAAAAGGATACCGGTATTGGGCAGGTCGATTAAATGCCGAACATAATTACTTTTCGCTTGAAACATTGACTGATGACACAAAAAGAAAAAGTATTTCACCTTTAATCGTTGCCTGTTTATCAGGAGTAATGACCGGCTTATTGCTGGAAAAACTGGGCAATGAAGCCTTTCTGAATCTGTATAAATATGGACCCGGAAAGAATTTTTCAATACGATTGTACGAAGCAGCCTGGTGTAATTATATGCAAAAATTAGCCGGGGAAATACCGGCAGATACAACAGCTTCGTACCGGAACAATGCATTTCAGAAAGGTTTTAATTTTGCCCATGAGGGCTATCAGATATACAATGGATATTTATCTGAATCGGCCAATAAAAGTCTGGCAAAACTTTCTGCCATGGGAGCCAATTCGGCAGCTATCATTCCTTATTCGGTAATGAGATCACCGGATATGCCCACACCATTTCCATTTGCAAAAGGCTCCGGCAGCGAAAATGATGAAAGCATTATTCATGTTTTGGTGCAAGGTCATAAAAATGGATTACGAATGATGTTAAAACCACAAATATGGCTATGGTCATCGTGGCCGGGCGATATTGAAATGGAAAATGAAGAAGCATGGAATGAATGGTTTGATCATTATTATCACTGGATTGTTCATTATGCCCTGATTGCGGAAATACGACATGCAGATATATTTTGTATTGGAACAGAACTTACAGAAACCACACTCACACATCCTGATAAGTGGAAAGCGCTGATTAAGAAAATAAGAGGTATTTACCACGGACCGGTGGTATATAGTGCCAATTGGGGCGAAGAGTTTGAAAACATAGGTTTTTGGCAAGCGCTTGACTATGCCGGTATTAGCTGTTACTATCCACTATCAGGTTTAGATAAACCCAGCGATCGTGCATTGAAGAATGGTGCTGAAAAGATAGCCCGTAAACTGGAAAAAGTCAGCGAGGTAAATGATATCCCTATATTAATAACAGAGATAGGATATCGCAGTATTCCTTATGTATGGAAAGAACCCTGGAATCACCGGAAAAATAAAGCTATCGACTATGATGCACAAAGCAGAAGTTATCAGGCCATTATATCTGCATTAGACAGCAAACCCTGGTTGGCAGGAATATATTGGTGGAAATGGCCGGCCTATTTACCGCATGGAACAAGAGAGCAAACCGGATATACACCCTTTGATAAACCGGCAGAGAAAATTGTATTCAAATGGTTTAGAAACCATTTGTAAAAGAATCAAAATCACGATCACTTACCGGATATCCACTTGGCAATTGAAGAATACTTGTATCCGGTTTATTACGACTTAGCGAATCAAGGTTAATCGTAGTGCTGGCACCATCGGTCAGTATCATTTGTTTAATTACGGTTCCTTTAACACCCTGTAAAGTAATTAAATCACCAATCATAAAACTTAGTTCCTGGCTTACAGGGGGTAATATTAAAGCCCGGTTAATCCATAAATAGCTTGTAGTATGGCCATTGTCGATTGTGGCATCCACCCGGTACTTCCGGCAGACCATTTCATTTACCGGTTCATTTACTTTCGTATCGGTAATAATCGGTATATCATAGGTACCCAGTGCATGATTTTTAAGCAGTCGCCAAACAGCTTTTTTGCCATCGTTTACGATATACATGTTGCCTGTTCGATTATCAATAATAAAATAACCGTAATTGGTACTTACCATACCCCCGTTCAGGTCGATGCGTATATTGATTCCATCAGATACTACCCTAATACTATGAGGAAGAATTTCGGCCATATCTTCCATACCGTTTCCATTGTATGAAAGGCTATACAACAAAGTACCGGTAAAGTTTTGCTGAGCCGAAGCCAATATGCTGATCAGGATTAAGCCAAAAACCAAGATGATTTTTTTCATCGGATTCATACTGTAAAATTAATTATTTTGTGGTCAGATTTATCATTTTGTATTTTTACCAACATAAATCCATTCAAATTGAATAACTGGTTTTTCGTCCTTTTGTTATGTGCATCCTTGGGTCTCGCTCCTTTCAAGCCTGAACCTCACATCGTGGCCGATCTTCGCTGGGTATTAGGTGGATCGGCAGGTATGAAGGCGATTAACTGGTTTGATTTACTCTTGCACGGCTTTCCGTGGCTGATGTTGATCAGGCTTATTTTTGTAACCATCATCAGATTTTTCAAATCATAGATTTTTCAATAAAGTCAAAAATTCATTTTGCAATTCTTCCCCTTTGTCTTTTGCATACCATTTGTGCAATCTCATCATGAAATCATGGTGTTCAATACCCGAAACCTTCCAGGCTAATACAGCATCCTGCGCTACTTTTGGCCTGGGTCCCCAGGTAAACAAAACGGCATTATCTTTTGTATCGACCACTATGACTTTTGGAATAGAACGGCTGCCGTTGGTAAGAAACTGATCCATTAAATCCAAATGAGCATCGCGTAAAATGATGCGAAGCTTAATAGCAGCAGATTCTGCCGCCATTAATTGTAAATAAGGTATATTTTGAGCAGCATCGCCACACCATGCTTCGACAATAAGCAAAAAAAGTATTTCTTTTTTTAAATTTTTTAAAACACTTCCTAATTGTACACTTAAACGACCGGATTTCTCTATCCGTTTCATTCGCTGAAGATTCAACTTAGTAAAGCTCACCCGTTCCGGGTCCTGATTCAAACCCGAAGTTTGATTTTGGGCTACCAGACAATCCAGAAATCCCCGGTAGTCCTGATAAGTCTTGGCATCATCAATCTTAATACTCAAAAGTTTTTTCATAGCTTCCTTAATTTAGAACCAAAAAGAAGATTACAAAGAAATAGTTCCAAACTTATTAGTCTAAAAATTTTGATAATACCATATCCTTGCTTAAAATCGAACTTACAATTAAAAAACAATGTATTCCAGAAGCTTTAAGATTTTACCGGGACCTGCAATCGCCCTTATTATAATATTGCTCATGAAACATCAAGTACTTCAAATAACTACGGCCTACATGGCCGGCATAGCTGTATGGATGGCTATATGGTGGATTCTCGAAGCGGTTCCCTTGGCAGTAACAGCATTGCTTCCGGTTGTGTTATACCCGCTATTCGGAATAATGGGTACAAAAGATATTGCCCCCAGCTATATGAACGATATCATTTTATTGTTTATCGGAGGGTTTTTAGTAGCCTTTGCTATTGAGCAATGGGAATTGAACAAACGCATATCACAAAATATTATAAAATTAACCGGTCAGAGTCCTGCCCGGCTGGTATTGGGGATGATGCTTGCAACTTTTTTTCTCTCGATGTGGATATCGAATACGGCCACTACCATCATGATGATAGCCCCTGCAACAGCCATGATGAGTAGTCTTAAATTTGAAAAAAATCATACGATTAAACGAAAATTTGCAATTGCTCTTTTTTTGGGCATTGCCTATTCAGCTTCGCTGGGAGGTATGTCCACTCTTATTGGTACACCCCCTAATTTGATATTTGCAAAACAATACGAAATTGCATTTCCCAACGCAGATCCAATAAGTTTTTCACAATGGTTCTTTTTCGCATTTCCTATTAGTCTGGTGTTCTTGT
>JAJRWN010000020.1 GCA_024276745.1 Bacteroidota bacterium | reverse complement strand
TGTACTGAACATCATCAAAATACCTGCACCCACCCTTGAACTAAACCCTCAAGACGGCCTGCGGTGGCATTGGATTTATTTTTAAAAAAACACCTTGTATTTAAACTCATTCCAATTAAACCTTGTTCAATACATAGCAACTTACGAATTTTGCATCGCATCCATTAGCTGAGCGATTGAATAATCGTTCAATACGAAATGAAGAAAGGGAATGAAAGAACAAGATAAAATTATTGGAGATGTAACCTCCAGCGAATATAAATATGGCTTTGTAACCAATATTGAGCAAGATTTTGCACCTAAAGGTTTGAATGAAGACATTGTCCGTTTTATATCCAATAAAAAGCAAGAACCAGAATGGATGCTTCAATGGCGGTTAAAAGCATTTCGATTATGGCAAAAAATGGAAGAGCCGCATTGGGCCAAACTGCACTATAATCCCATTGATTATCAGGATTTGAGTTATTATGCCGCTCCGAAAGAAAAGCCTAAATACAAAGATCTGAATGAAGTTGATCCTGAATTGCTAGATACTTTCAATAAATTAGGTATCTCGCTGGAAGAACAAAAACGATTGACAGGTGTAAACGTGGCCGTTGATGCTGTAATCGACAGTGTATCGGTAGCTACCACATTCAAAGAAACCCTGGCAGAAAAAGGTGTGATTTTTTGCTCCATTAGCGAAGCCATACGCAATCATCCGGAATTAGTAAAACAATATATTGGTTCGGTGGTACCGCAAGGCGACAATTTTTTTGCTGCATTAAATTCTGCTGTTTTCAGCGATGGTTCTTTTTGTTATATACCCAAAGGGGTCAGATGCCCCATGGAATTATCCACATATTTCAGAATCAATGCTGCCGGTACGGGTCAGTTTGAAAGAACGCTAATCATAGCAGAAGAAGGAGCCTATGTAAGTTATCTTGAAGGCTGCACAGCCCCGATGCGCGATGAGAATCAATTGCATGCCGCCATTGTAGAAATAATTGCTTTAGACCGGGCCGAAGTAAAATATTCAACCGTACAGAACTGGTATCCCGGAGACAAGGAAGGAAAAGGCGGAATTTATAATTTTGTCACCAAGAGGGGAATTTGCAAAGGACATCATTCAAAAATAAGCTGGACACAGGTAGAAACCGGATCGGCCTTAACCTGGAAATATCCCAGTGTAATACTTAAAGGGGATTACAGTATTGGAGAATTTTATTCTGTTGCCGTAACCAACAATCATCAACAAGCCGATACCGGAACCAAGATGTTGCATTTAGGTAAGCACACCAGCAGCCGCATTGTATCGAAAGGAATATCGGCAGGATTTAGCAATAATAGTTACCGGGGTTTGGTTCGAATCGGTAAACATGCCAGTCATGCACGAAATTTTTCGCAATGCGATTCTTTGCTCCTGGGCGACAAATGTGGTGCACACACTTTTCCCTATTTGGAAATAAGCCGTAAAGATGCCCGGGTAGAACATGAAGCTACCACTTCAAAAATTGGAGAAGATATATTATTTTATTGCAATCAACGGGGCATATCAAGCGAAGAGGCTACCGCATTAATTGTAAATGGATTCAGTCAGGAAGTTTTACAACATTTACCGATGGAATTTGCGGTTGAAGCCCGGAAATTATTGGCTATCAGCCTCGAAGGAAGCGTTGGTTAAACAGATTTAAAAAAAATTGAAAAATTAAATATGCTACAAATAAAAGACTTGCATGCATCAGTAAACGGAACACCGATTTTAAAAGGTGTTAACCTAAGCCTGAAAAAGGGTGAGATACATGCCATTATGGGACCAAACGGATCGGGCAAAAGCACCCTGGCATCGGTGATCAGCGGAAAAGAGGATTATGAAGTAAACCGGGGAGATATTCTTTTTGAAGGAGAAAGCATACTAAGCCTTTTGCCTGAAGAAAGAGCCCGGAAAGGTATCTTTCTGGCTTTTCAATATCCAATGGAAATTCCGGGAGTTAGCACCGCTAATTTTCTAAAAACAGCTTTAAATGCAGTTAGAAAACATCAAGGTAAAGATCCGCTTGATGCCGTGAAAATGCTGCATCTGTTAAACGAAAAACGGGCCATGGTTGAATTGGATAAATCATTTCTGAACCGCTCGCTGAATGAAGGCTTTTCAGGAGGTGAGAAAAAAAGAAATGAAATTTTTCAAATGGCCGTACTCGAACCTACATTAGGCATTTTGGACGAAACAGATTCAGGACTCGATATTGATGCACTGAAAATTGTTGCCGAAGGGGTAAATAAATTAAAAAATGATGAAAATGCTTTCCTTATCATCACGCATTACCAAAGACTGCTCGATTATATCATACCCGATTATGTACATGTTTTGTATGACGGCCGTTTTGTAAAATCAGGTGGAAAAGAACTTGCTCTCAAGCTGGAGAAACATGGTTATGATTGGATTAAAGAAGAGATTGATGCTCAATAACTAATGTATATGCCGCCAAAATTCGAACAATTCATAAAAAAACAATTTGATAAAACCGTGCTTCCTACACAGGGAAATTTGTTTTCATGGCAACAAAAACGTTTCAAGGCTTTCCTGGAAAAAGGAATACCCGGAAAAAAGCATGAAGAATGGAAATATACTTCGGCAAGAAGCATGCTTAAGGATAATATTCTCATGCTGCCTGATAATAAAAAGGATAAAAACATAGCCATCGAAAACAATCATTTTCTGGGGCTAAACGATGCCTGGCACATGGTTTTTATCAATGGCTATTATGCCGGAAACCAAAGCCGGCTTGCAGATTTGGATGCCGGTTTAAATATTGAAAGCCTGGCGGAAATCAGAAAAGAGCATCCTGAAAAACTGGCACACCGGCTAAATACCGGTATGTCTGATGATGCCTTTACTTTACTCAACGATGCTTTTCTTCAAGATGGTTCGATAATCAATATTGCAGACCATTGCCATTTAGATAAAGCCATACACTTATTTTCCTACAACCGGAATCCGGACAAGCTATTGATTCAACCCCGACATGTAATCAGCCTGGGAAAAAGCAGCAAAGTCTCAATCGTCTTAAGTGCAGCTAATTATTATACTGAAAAAAGTGCTTTAAACAATCTGCTGACACAAATCAGTGTAGCAGAAAATGCTGAGTTGCACCTCTACCTGATTCATAGTCAGGACAACGAAGATTTTTATCTTGATCATACTTATATAGAGGCTGCTTCCAACAGCCGGATATATACCTATCATCTTACAATGGCAGGTAAAATGGTTCGCAACGATCTGCGCATAAAATTAAATGGGCCGGGTGCCGAAGCCCATTTATTTGGATTATATGCTTTGCAAGGTCATCAGCATGTTGACAACCGTACTTTTGTAGATCATGCCATGCCACATTGCCAAAGCAATGAGTTGTATAAAGGAATTCTTAACGATACATCAACCGGCATTTTCAATGGAAAAATACTGGTAGAAAAAGATGCACAAAAAACGCTGGCTTTTCAGCATAATCCAAATATTTTACTATCCAATGAAGCCAATTTAAACACCAAGCCACAATTAGAAATTTTTGCCGATGATGTAAAATGCTCGCATGGAGCCAGCTCGGGTGGTATCGACCCCAATGCATTGTATTATCTTCAGGCAAGAGGAATCGGTATGGATGATGCCCGTAAAATATTGATGTATGCTTTCAGCAACGAAATTCTTGATAAAATTGCTTTACCCGCACTAAAACAATGGTTTGAGGCAAAACTTTCGAAGCAATATCTCGTCTCATAAATCATGAAAACACAAGCAGGCAACAACAAAATCAAATCCACACAAATTCAGACTATCCATCCAGCTGAAATAAGGAAAGAGTTTCCAATTTTAAACACACAGGTCAATGGGAAACCATTAATTTATTTCGATAATGCCGCTACTACTCAAAAACCAAAAGTAGTCATTGATTCCATAACAAATTACTACCGTAATCAGAACGCCAACATTCACCGGGGCCTGCATGAGTTAAGCGACCGGGCCACACAGCAGTATGAACAAGCAAGAAAAAAAACCGCTGATTTTATACATGCAAAAGAAAAAGCCGAGATCAACTTTCTGCGTGGAACAACCGAAGCCATTAATTTGGTAGCATCAGCATGGGGTAATCAATTTCTTCAGCAAGGCGATGAGATTATGATTTCTCAGATGGAACATCATTCCAATATTGTACCCTGGTACCGGATATGCAAATCAAAAGGATGCCGGTTAAAAATCATACCATTGAATGATGTAGGTGAATTGAATATGGAAACTTTTGCTTCATTGCTGAATGCAAAAACCAAACTGGTATCTGTTGCTTATATCAGCAATGCGCTTGGGCTAATTAATCCGATACAAAAAATTATTGACATTGCTCATCAAGCCGGTGCGCTCGTAATGCTGGACGCAGCTCAGGCAGTGCAGCATACAAAGATTGATGTACAGTCCCTTGATTGTGATTTTTTAGCCTTTTCGGGGCATAAAATGTATGCACCGACAGGTATAGGTGTATTATACGCAAAACGCGCTATACTCGAATCAATGCAACCCTATCAAAGTGGAGGCGAAATGATTGACAAAGTAGGTTTCGATGAAGTGACCTATAACGAATTGCCTTATAAATTCGAAGCAGGTACCCCTAATATTTGTGGCGCAATTGCTTTGGGAACGGCTATTGATTTTATACAAGATACCGGAATGGACAATATTCAGCGCTATGAGCATGAATTAATAACTTATGCCAGCGATGCATTAAAAACTATTAAAGGTTTAAGAATTTACGGAGAAAATGCGAAAAATGCACCTGTTATTTCCTTTAATATAGAAGGGCTTCATCATTATGATATAGGCAGTCTGCTTAATCAATATGGAATTGCTATTCGTACAGGCCATCACTGCACACAACCGCTGATGGATTTTTTTGGAATCAGCGGAACCTGCAGGGCTTCATTTGCCTTTTACAATACAAAAGAAGAAATTGACCGTATGATTCAGGCGCTTAATCATATTATAAAAATGCTAACTAAATGAACCGGCAGAGCATCGCAGAAACAGAAAAAGAGATTGTCGAAGAATTTGAACTTTTCGATGATCCGGTAAACAAATATGAATATCTGATTGATATTGGTCATCAGCTGCCCGAAATGCCACAAGACCTTAAAACTGATGCCAATATTATTGACGGTTGTACTTCAAGGGTTTGGATTAGTGCCGTCTTGAAAGATCAACGGGTATATTATCAGGCAGACAGCAATACGGTGATAACAAAAGGTATTATTGCCTTACTGCTTCGGGTTTTGAATGGCAGAAAACCAGCAGAAATTATTGATGCACAATTAGATTTTTTACAAAAAATCAATATGCATAATTTATTATCGGAACAGCGAAGCAACGGATTACAAAGCATGATCAGACGCATCAAAAGAGAAGCACAAAAATTTATAATTGCCTGATAGGGCAGAAAAGAGAAAAATGGAAAAAGAGAAATCATTTATTGAAATTCAGGATGAAGTAGTAACTACTTTACGCACGGTATATGACCCGGAAATTCCTGTAAATGTTTATGAGTTAGGCTTGATCTATGAAGTAAAGGTAAACCCCAAAGGTGTTGTTTCAATTCTAATGACCCTGACCTCACCGAATTGTCCTGCCGTTCAATCGATGCCCAACGAAATACAACAAAAGGTACGCGATATTCCGGGTGTAAAAGATGTGGATTTACAGCTTACTTTTGATCCACCCTGGACCATGGAAATGATGTCGGAAGCAGCTCGTTTGCAATTAGGTTTTATGTAGCCCCGGAGCTAAGCTGCTTAGTTCGTATGCAGACTCATTACGTAATCACGAACCAGCTTCATTTCTTCAAGAGTAAGCCTTTCTTTAAAGGCTTTCATGGATTTACGTCCCTCGCTGATAATCAGCAGGGTTTCTTCGGCTGTCAAATCAGATTGAGTAAGATCAGAAGCCGCTTCCAATTGTGCATCGCCTTGCTGCCCATGGCATAAACTGCAATATTTATTATAAATCGCCTGACCATGTTCTATTGGGCCGGCATTATCATTAATCTCGATAGGGCTGCCGTAAATATCGTCTTTATTAAAGCGAATACTATGGGTTTCAGATACACCAAATACATAAATATAAATGACCAGCACCAGCAAACCAATCAGTTTCTTTTTGTTTTTATAAGCAAGAATACCAATCGGAATACTTAGGGCAACGAGGAAAATTTTAAACCAAAACCAATAACCCGAGCGGATGAGGCCTGAATTTAAAGCCAGATAAATTCCGCTTAAGACAAACAGTGAACTAAAAATTATTTCCAACACACGTGTTTTTCTTGAAAATTTATCCAATGCATTTTTTTTGCCTGTCAGCAACAAGAACGTTTTAATCAAATAAATCATCAGGAAAATACTGACTGCCAAAACGTGTGTATGTTTTATTCCTGTGAACATGTAATATAGGTTTTTAAAAAAGGAAAACCACCCTGTGGTGATTTTTCCGGTAAAGAATTAAATTTCAAAACAACATTAATCAAACATGCTTCTGCCTGATAAGGTTCAAAGCACTTCCTGCAATAAACCATTCAATTTGATTGGCAGAGTAAGTATGATTAGCCGTAATCTCATCAACACTTCCGTCACGGTGTTTCAACCGGAGGGTTAAAGAACGTCCGGGTTCGAAATGAGACATACCGGTAATCGAAATAGTATCGTCTTCCTGAATCCGGTCATAATCTTCTGGATGAGCAAAGGTAAGTGCAAGAACACCTTGTTTTTTCAAATTAGTTTCATGAATCCGGGCATAGCTTCTTACAATCACGGCCCGAACACCAAGATGACGTGGTTCCATGGCAGCATGTTCGCGTGAAGAACCCTCTCCATAATTTTCATCGCCTACAATGATACTACCGATACCGGCAGCTAGATATGCTCTACCCGTATCAGGTACCGTTCCGTAGGCTCCTGTAATCTGATTTTTTACCAAATTGGTTTTTTCATTAAAGGCATTCAAAGCCCCGATTAAGAGATTGTTCGAGATATTATCAAGATGACCTCTATAGCGCAGCCATGGACCGGCCATAGAGATATGATCGGTGGTGCATTTACCTTTTGCTTTAATCAATAATTTCAGACCGGTGATGTCTTTTCCGTCCCATGCAGGAAAAGGAGTGAGCAATTGAAGCCGTTCTGAATCAGGCTTTACCTGAATATTAATATTACTGCCATCGGCAGGAGGAGCAATAAATCCCGGATCACCTACATCAAAACCTTTGGCCGGCAATTCCCAGCCACTCGGTTCATCCAGCATTACTTTTTCACCGGCTTCATTAATCAGACTATCGGTAAGCGGATTAAATGTTAAATCTCCTGCAATAGCCAGTGCCGTTACCATTTCGGGTGAAGCCACAAAAGCAAAGGTATTTGGATTACCGTCAGCCCGTTTGGCAAAGTTTCGGTTGAAGCTGTGAACGATGGTATTTTTTTCTTCCTTTTCGGCACCCTGGCGTGCCCATTGACCGATACAGGGACCACAGGCATTGGCAAAGACACTTGCTCCAATTTTATTGAAAGTATCAATAAAGCCATCGCGTTCAATGGTAAAACGAACTTGTTCTGAGCCGGGTGTCACCGAGAATTTAGCTTTTGTTTTAAGGCCTTTCTTGCTTACCTGTTTGGCAATAGATGCCGCCCGTGAAATATCTTCGTAAGAAGAATTGGTACAAGAACCAATCAAACCAACTTCTACTATTACTGGCCAGCCGTTTTTTTCGGCTGCTTCTTTCATTTTAGAAACAGGGGTTGCCAAATCAGGAGTAAAAGGTCCGTTGAGATATGGTTCCAAAGTATTGAGATCAATTTCTATTACGCGATCAAAGTATTTTTCAGGATGTGCATATACTTCGTCATCACCGGTCAGATGTTCTCTAACCGAATTAGCTAAATCGGCTACATCAGCCCGCTTGGTGGCCCTCAGATAACGTTCCATGCTATCGTCATAACCAAAAGTAGAATTAGTAGCTCCAATTTCGGCACCCATATTACATATTGTGCCTTTCCCCGTACAGCTCAGACTTTGAGCACCATCGCCAAAATATTCAACAATAGCTCCTGTTCCTCCTTTAGCAGTAAGGATACCGGCAACTTTCAGAATGATATCTTTTGGGGCAGTCCAACCGTTTAGTTTTCCAGTAAGTTTTACACCGATAATACTGGGCATTTTAAGCTCCCAGGGCATACCTGCCATCACATCTACCGCATCGGCTCCACCGACACCTATTGCTACCATACCCAATCCACCGGCATTTACCGTATGCGAATCAGTACCTATCATCATACCGCCCGGAAAAGCATAGTTTTCCAATACTACCTGATGAATGATACCTGCACCGGGTTTCCAAAAACCAATGCCGTATTTGCGGGCGACCGATTCAAGAAACTGATAAACTTCATTATTCTGGTTTACAGCTTCCTGCAAGTCTTTGCTTGCTCCTATTCTGGCTCTTATCAAATGATCGGCATGAATCGTGGAAGGAACGGCAACTCTTTCCTTTCCGGCCATCATAAATTGTAACATAGCCATTTGAGCGGTAGCATCCTGCATGGCTACCCGGTCCGGTTTGAAATCAACATAAGATTTTCCCCTCTCGTATGTTTTGATATCATCATCATTCAAATGTGTATAAAGAATTTTTTCTGCCAAAGTCAACGGATGATTTAATACTGCCCTGACAGCAGCAATTTTTTGAGGTAAATCCTGATAAAATTTACTAATCATTTCAATATCGAAAGCCATGAGAATCAAATTATAATTAACGTTAAAAATATACTGCGAAAATAAGCAATTGAAGTGGTTTTCATTACTTTTAACAGCACACTTGTTGGGAAAGTTTACATGAATATACTCGAACATATCAATCAATCATTCAGAAGTATAAGATCAAACTTACTGCGTACTATTCTTACTATTCTAATTATAGCTTTTGGTATTATGGCGCTGGTAGGCATACTTACGGCAATGGAAAGCATCCGGTCTTCTATAAATAATGATTTTGCCCGCATGGGAGCCAATTCATTCACCATAACGGCAATGCGTGAAAGACATGGCCGGCAACGAGGAGCAAGATTAAAGACATGGCCAAAAATCACTTATAAAGAATCCGTATCGTTTAAAGACCGCTATCATTTTCCGGCTTCCGTATCGCTTTCTACCCGGGTATCGTCAATGGCTGTGGTTCATAAAGGTGAAAAAGAAACCAATCCAAATGTGCAGGTTTACGGAGTAGATGAAAATTATCTGAAAGTTTCAGGATTTGAAGTAGCTGAAGGACGTAATTTTTCGGCTACCGAAATATTGCTTGGCAGCAATGTCATGCTGTTAGGTCAGGATGTAGCCGAAACAGTATTGGGTAAAAGTAAAGCAAAAGTAGGTCAATCGGTATTGGTAGGCACCAACAGATATCATGTAATAGGCATTCTCAAGGCCAGAGGGTCAAGTATGATGACTACAGACAATTTGATTATGGTTCCCTTGAAAAATGCCCGTTCGCGATCGCCAAATCCCAATGCCCGTTATTTTATTACGGTCAATGTTTCATCGCCCGACAGGATGGATGCCGCTATATCGGAAGCAACCGGCCTTTTCCGGAATGTACGCAGGATACCAATTGGTGATGAAGATAATTTTTTGATTAAAAAAAGCGATAGTGTTGCTTCCATGCTGATTGATAATTTAAAATTTATTGCTATTGCCGCTACGATAATCGGTCTGATTACTTTATTGAGTGCTGCAATCGCCCTGATGAATATTTTACTGGTGCAAGTTTCTGAAAGAACCCGGGAAATTGGTGTAAGCAAAGCCATTGGTGCCAGAGCGGTAAATATCAGAACCATGTTTTTGGTCGAATCGCTTGTAATCTCTTTATTAGGAGGATTATTAGGCATTATACTGGGTATTTTAATGGGTAATTTGGTTTCCCTGCTGATGCACAGTCAATTCATTATACCATGGATATGGATTATCATGGGGGTTACTATATGCCTGATTGTAGGCGTTGCATCGGGGGCTTATCCGGCATTTAAAGCTTCTAAACTCGATCCTATCGTTGCGCTGCATTATGAATAAAAAAAAGCCGATTGAACATTTTCAAACGGCTCTTAAAAAAATATTTCTCTCTTTTATTCACCAATCACTTCAAATTCAATTTCACAGGCTACATCACGATGCAGCTCAATACCGGCTTTAAAGGTGCCAAGCGATTTAATATCATCCAAAATTTTTATCCTTTTCCGGTCAATTTGTACACCGGTAGCTTCATGAATAGCTTCGGCAAGCTGGATAGTAGTAACACTTCCAAAAATTTTGCCGCTTGTTCCTGTTTTAGCTCCAATTTTTATCGTTGCATCTGATATTTTTTGAGCTGTTTCTTTCAATTCACTAATCATCAAATCGTATTTGGCTTGTTGTTGTCTTTTCTTTTCCTCCATCGATTTTTTATTGGAAGAATTGGCTACAACAGCCATTTTCTTAGGAAAAAGAAAATTACGTGCATATCCGTTTTTGACATACACAACATCATCCTTATAACCAAGATTTACAATATCTTGTAATAATATAATTTCCATATCAGCTTATTTTAAGAGATCGGTTACGTAGGGTAACAAAGCTAATTGACGAGCTTTTTTTATGGCAGTAGATACCTTACGCTGGAATTTGAGCGAATTGCCCGTATATCTGCGTGGTTTTATTTTTCCCTGTTCGTTTAAAAAGCGGGTAAGAAAATCAGGATCTTTATAATCTACATATTTAATTCCTGCTTTTTTAAAGCGGCAATACTTCTTGGTCATATTGCCAATATTAATCGAAGTCAGATATTTGATTTCATTATTTGCCATAATCTTAAGCTTCTTCTTTTACTTCTGTTTTTGGTTTATTTTTTTCCTTAGCTTCTTTAGCCAAACGGGCACGTCTTCCTACATTATAAACAATAGAATCTTTATCGAGTTTGGTAATGAGTTCACGAATGATATTTTCATCACGTCCCATAATGGTTTCCATCCGGCCGATTAAAGTGCTTTCCAGTTTAAATTCAAGCAGATAATATATTCCGGTAGTCTTTTTCTGAATAGGATAAGCCAGTTGACGCAAACCCCAGATTTCTTCGTTTACAATCTCACCTTTATTATCCTTAATATAGTCACTATATTTTTTAATTTCCTTTTTCAGATTATCATCTGAAAGGATGGGTGTGAAAATAATCACTAATTCGTATTGATTCAGCATATTTTATATTCTCGTATTGCTTTAAAAATTCGGAATGCAAAGATAAGCATTCTCTTTTTAAAAAAAATTAAAATGACAGGATTTTATTTCAAAGGGTTGTAGATGCCTGGAATTTGGGAGATAACTCGGCCATAAAATACCAACCCTGCAAGGGAGCCAAGACCTTGAAAGGTTATCATTCGGGACGTTGCAGCACCCCCTGTTTCCAAAAACATCCGTCATTCCGGCCTCTTTATTCCAGCATCACTTTACCCGAAAACACTCGTTCCTTCGTTTGCAAGCGAAGTACATACCAACCCCGTGGCAGGGTGCTGATGTCCAGGCTTAACCGGCCGGTGCCGGCAGGAATTTGCTGCTCCAGCACGGTCTGGCCGACCGCATTATACAGCCTACATGTGGCCTCGCCCTGTACCGGTGAAAGGCTTATTTGAATGATGCCGGAACTTGGGTTGGGATAAATGAATAAATTTTCCTTTTGGGGAGCCGGTAATACAACCAGCCCTGTTGCGCCACATCCGGACCCATAGGGGCAACCCATACTATCCAGTTTTACAATCCATCCATCCTGCCATGTGGAATCGTTCCAGGTGCTGCCACAAGCTATAAAACCACGATCAGCTGTAGGCTGCAAGTCATAAAAATAATGATGCTTTGTGCTGTCTCGGGTATAGGTGTGTTGCCAGATGATGTTACCAAAACGATCTGTTTTTACAACCCATGCTAAATCTCCACCTGCCCCATGATACGCTCCATCTACACCGCCAACACATATGTAGGAACTGTCAGATAATTGATGAAGGGCATATCCAAAATCGCCTCTGAAATAGATATTATCCGGGCCGTAAATACTGTCCCATTCAACATTACCAATTGAATCAACTTTAATCAACCATCCTTTATACTCGTCCGTAAATGTTGTAAATCCTTTTTTAGTTTGCTTTGAACCTTCAATTAAAAAACCTCCTTCTTTAGAGGCAATAACAGCCCCTGCCCAATCCTTATAATTTCCTCCATAAGTTCTTTGCCATAGCAGATTTCCCAGGCTGTCGGTCCGGATCAGGAGTACATCGCGCTTTTCAGCAGCCACATTCCAGCGGTAACCACATATTAGAAAACCTTTGTCGGAAATAGCAATTAGATCTTTACAGCTACTGAAATAAGGACTAAAATTGTATTCTTTTTGCCAAATAATGTTTCCTGTAAAATCTACTTTTTGCAATACTATATTCTGATAATTATTGTTGTTGGAGTTATTAATATTGCCCCCAATGATAAAAGTGCTATCATCAGTAAGTTTAATTATTTTTACATAAGATTGAAAGTTAGTGTCCTTATTAATTTTTGTCCATATAGTATCTCCAGTTTCATTAATTTTAATTAAAAGATTGTCAACATTACCGGTTGAATCTCTTGCGTTAGCTATTAACATATAGCTGGTGCTATCTATTGGAGAGGCGTCCATCACCTCAGTTCTATAATACCCTGGTATATCAAATTCATTTCTCCACAATTCATTTCCTAACGTATCAAATTCAACTAGAAACACTTTCCCAATATAAGGCGTAGCACTTATTCCTGAACAAAAATAACCTTTTGTATTTATTCGTAATGAATATAATAATTGATACCAATTTTTATCATCAATTGATCTATTAAATGTAATCTGAGCAGGTACATTCAGAGAACCAAATATTAAGTATAGGACAAGCAGAATCATCCTTTTCATTGCAGCAGCATTTTCAGAGATTGAATAGTGATACCATTTTTATTTAATGAATAGAAATACAAACCGGCAGGCAGATCCTTTAATTCAATTATTAATTTATGATAACCGGGTTGTAAATTATAAGCATGTAATACTCTGCCAAACATATCCGTAATCATCAATAAAGCTTCATTCTTATCAGGCAGATAGTATGGTATTATTGTGCTTTTGGAAAATGGATTGGGTTCATTTTGAAATAAAACAGCTTTATCCGGTTTTTCCTTCAAATCAGGTAAATAACCCCTTTTATAACTGGCCCATACTTCATTTTTTTTGTAATAATCGGAACTGTCGGTATAATTCAGTATATTCTGAGGATAGGCAGCTGTTGGCACAGACTTTTGAGCTAATGTTTGCAACTGGCTCAACTCGGCATTTGTCAGTGAATCATAGAACCGGCCTGACTGGCCTGCACTGATTAAAAGCTGAAAACATTGATAAAATACCGAATCATTGTTTGTGCTTAAAGGCAGGCTGTCAAGCAGGTTTTGTGCCGTAGTATAATCGCCTGTATAATAATACCAGGCCACTTTATTCAATTTGCCTTCCGGCTTGTTCATTTCATCCTGCAGGTTTAATATAAGCGCCATGGAAGTGTCAAGCATCAGGTATTCGCGCATCAGCTCGTTGCGCAGCAATTGTTTACTTACAGAATCTGTCTCTGCATCAATGGCAGCGCGTAAATAAGCCGCCCGGCTGTGCGAACCCGTTCCGCCATTACCCCCGGCTATGGGCGTATAGGAACAATCGGTCGGTTGACCGTCCGATGCATTAAAGCAATTATCAAACCCCGGGAACACCCCGCCTGTCACGGTATAATTAATACAACTGACTTGTGCCGGATAAGGATTGTCCGGGTCTTCATAATAGGGAAAATCAATGGTAGTGAGTATATGCCGGGCTCCGCCTATGCAATCGAAGCTGATAAAGTCATTGCCCGGTTGATCATCGGATGATGAGCATCCTGTGCCTTGATGTCCTAAAACCCCTTGTGGCGATAGTGGGTTAATACTCAGCCCCACCTGATTGGCTGTCAGATGGTTGCAATCCATAGCCAAAGTGGGGTTATTCTCTTCCGTTTGTAAAGCCAGATGCACATCATTGACCGTATTATGGCGTGTATGGTAACCTATTCCACCGGTGTTTACATGCACTACCCCATAATTCAATGGATTTGATATACCGGAACTTATATTATCAATGGTATTTCCTTCAATCAAACCGCCAAAACTACCATTTACTTTTATTGCATAGGCATCTCCCCATGCATAGACATTGTTATCCTCCTGTTCTGGAACCAGAAAGGTATTGTCTCTTACTTCGTTATAATGACTATTGCGCATCAGAATACCTTGCTGTACTGCTTCCATATTCTGGTGATAAATTAAAATCTGCCTGAAAGGCTGACCGATATCTTCCACATCAATTCCTTGGAACAAATTGGTAAATTGACCCCAATCGTAAATCTTCTCTCCATTTGGTCCTATGGCAATTTGTTTACCATCAACCCGGTAGCCGGCATCAATACTCACAATACCTTTTCCTCTTTCATTAATATTCGGATATTGGCTTGGCGTTAAATTTTCAAAATCACAATTAATAATATCAACATCGCGAACAGCCCACATGGAAATTCCCTCAGAAGGCATTTGATTACTTAGCAATAAACCATCAGTAAGAAAGTTGCAATCCAGGATGAATGAAGCATTTGGATAGTTAAACTGTTGAAAACCGATCCCGTTTCTGCAATTCAGGAAAGTGGAATTTGTGGCTTGAATAATACCGCCATAGTTATAAACAGGCCAATTAACATCTGTGTTTCTGACACCGGAAATTGCATGCTCAATCGTGGAATGGTTCAATATTAGCACGCCATGTTCAATGACCGGGTTACCCTGCATTACGTATGATACGGAGGGATGAGGCGTTCCCGGGTCACCCAATACCCTGATGCCCTGCCACATTTCATTTTGACAGGACAGATTAGATAAATGCGAATTCTCAATGGTTAATTTAGCGGCCGGGTGCTCACTGTTGCCATTTAATACATCGATTTCCGCATTTTTTTCAAATTCCATTTGCAATTGATCAAACGTCACATTTACATTATGGTCAATTGTAAGATGTCCTTTTATTTTTAAGGGGCCCGTTAAATATGTTCCTGGTGTTACTAAAGGATTATTGCTCATTGTCCAGGTTCCGCTGTTGGTAACGGTATAATCTACCGCATGAAAAAAAGCATCACTTGTGCAACAAGTCGGTTCAGCAATAATGTTCTGGTAATTTTGCCCATCTATTTGGTCAGGCAATAAAAATAATTGACTATAGTAGGGGATATTTGGTGCTGGAGGGTTTGAAAGCATATAATTAGATGTGGATAATAGTAAGGGTAAAGCTAAAAATTGACTGTTCCATGTAATTAAATTCGGTGTATTTGGATTGCCAAGTCTCGCCATATAATCATCAGATACAAAATATAATGCATAATTTCCTTGAGGGTCATATCCTGTTTCAATCATAGATTGCCTAAAATTGTACATGTTTTGGGGATATAAATCTTGATAGGATGGAAGATTAATACCATTATGTAGATCAAGAAGATGTAGGTAGGAACTGGTTTGCACATTCCCAATATTCATTGTTGAATAATATAATATATTGCCATCTGGAGAAAATTCTAATCCTTTTGGTTCATTTAAAACGGTATATGCTATTGAACCGGCCGTTAATGTTTCAAATTGATTTAGTAAATTCCCAGAAGCATCAAACTCCATTAAATGAATCACATATCCTTTTGTTGGGCAAACAGGTGTAGAACAGTCATATTTTAAGTAAGCGAAAGAAACCCTAATTTTTAAAGCATCAGTAGTAATCATTTCCATTTCAGATAACAGATCAGAATATGCAACGGCAGTATATAGTTGAGATGATAATTTAATTATCCCCTGCTGAGTAATCTTGAATAAATTAAAACGAGCTAAATTAAAAATCCCAAGATACCGCTCATTAGTAGGCGAAATAGGTACACTTAAAGCACTGCTAAAGGAAATTCCCCTTTTAGAAGGAGGATAAGAAATATTTGGACTAATATCAAGTAATCCATTCGCAACTACTTCTCCATTACGAGCATTATTTTCAATGCTTACATTGCACATGTTTAGCATTATCCAATTACCCCTTCCAATAATATAATAAGCATCCGGTTTTCCCGGTACCTCACAAATCAAATATTCCTGAACCTGGTCCGGCAATCCCTGACTATCGTATAAAATTGCTATCCTATATCCCAAAAAATCATATACAATACCATCCATGACAAAGAAGAGAATGCTTCCATCAGGATTGTACCAAATATTTAGCCCATAATCAGGTTGTTGCCCATGATAATCGAAATTCGGATCTAGGCCATGAGGTAAGTTATAAATATCTACACTTTGTGAACTGTTAAATTTTAAATGCATTGAACCCACATCCCAGTATTGTAATTGATTTTGTCCAAACGCAGGATTTGAATAAGTGATAAAGAATCCCATGGATAAAAGAATGGCGTTACAAAACGAATTAAGTTTTTTGCTTACCCATTGGGGGGGGGCAATCAAAGATTTACAAAAGCTTTTCATGATTATTTGCTTTGAAGGGTTAAAGAAAATAAAAGAATACTTTTTGCAAAGTATAAATATAAAATGACAAATGCAAATATATTTGTGATTTATTTGTAAAAATTCACTGGCAATTAAGAAAAAAAGTACTACGCTGTTTTCGCTATTCTATGAAATTATTTCAGAGAAAATCACACCAGAGGTGATGGACTTAAAATTGGCGAGGCCTTAATTAAATGGAGCAAACCTTATTTTTTTAAATCCAGCCCAACCATATTCTCAGGCACAACCCATTGATCAAATTCCTTTTCAGACAGAAAGCCCAAAGCCATAGCCGATTCTTTCAGTGTAGTGCCATCGGCCCAGGCTTTTTTTGCAATTTTTGCCGCTTTTTCGTAGCCGATATGGGTATTAAGGGCAGTAACCAGCATCAGTGAATTATAGAGATTTCGCTTAATTACATCATGATTGGGTTCTATACCCACGGCACAGTTATCGTTAAACGAACGGCAAGCATCACTCAGCAAACGGGCTGAATGGAGGAAGTTGTAAATCATGACCGGTTTAAAAACATTCAATTCAAAATGGCCGGTCATACCACCCACATTAATGGCGACATCGTTTCCGGCTACTTGTGCACAAACCATAGTCAGTGCTTCGGCCTGGGTAGGATTTACTTTCCCGGGCATAATAGAAGAACCGGGTTCGTTGGTTGGAATCAGGATTTCACCGATACCGCTTCGTGGTCCGGAAGCCAGCATCCTGACATCGTTAGCAATTTTCATTAAACTGACAGCGAGCGTTTTCAAGGCTCCATGTGCTTCCACAATAGCATCATGGGCAGCGAGGGCTTCGTATTTATTTTCAGCTGTCCGGAAAGGAAATCCACTAAGTTGAGCAATATGAGCCGCTACCTTTTCGGCATAGCCATCCGGAGTATTGATGCCTGTGCCCACAGCCGTACCGCCTAGGGCTAATTCCGATAAATGTTCAAGTGAGTTTTCAATGGCTTTTAATCCATGATCTAGCTGAGAGGCATATCCTGAAAATTCTTGTCCGAGGGTCAATGGTGTGGCATCCATAAAATGGGTTCTGCCAATTTTAACCACGTTCATAAAATCCTCTGATTTGATTTTTAGGGTATCGCGTAGCAAGGCTACATTAGGAATCAGTTGCTTGACCAGTGCCTGATAGGCTGCGATATGCATAGCAGTCGGAAAAGTATCGTTGGAAGATTGTGATTTATTCACATCATCGTTTGGATGCAATATTTTCTCAGCATCGGTGAGCCGGCCACCGTTCAGCACATGGCCCCGGTTGGCAATCACTTCATTCACATTCATATTCGATTGGGTACCCGAACCGGTTTGCCAAACCACAAGGGGAAATTGATCATCGAGTTTGCCATCCAGAATTTCATCACAAACACGGTCTATCAGTGAGGCCTTTTCCCGGCTGAGCACCGCACAATCAGCATTAGTCATAGCTGCTGCTTTTTTTAAAATAGCAAATGCCCGGATGATTTCTATCGGCATAGTATAGTTGCTGATTTTAAAATTCTGAAAAGATCTTTGTGTTTGAGCACCCCAATATTTTTCAGCAGGTACTTTTACTTCACCGATGGTATCGTGTTCAATTCTGTATTCCATGGTCGAAATTTTATAACGATAGTAATGATTATCCTTGTACTTTTATAAAAAATTCAAAGTTAATCAAGGCTTATTGATTTATTTGTGATTTTGGTCAATTCCTATTATATCTTTTTATATGCATCGCTTTTTCTTCATTTTACTTTTATGCTTTTCGGTATCATTACCGGCACAACCTTTATTGGAACAAATTTTTGACGCGGGCGGCATTGAGCAAGGTCAGGCCGGTATGCAGGATGCAAGCGGTCATTTATGGTTTACCGGCAGCACCGACAATCATTTTGGCAACAAGCTCGATTTGATTCTTGTAGAGATGGATAGTCTTGGCAATATCCTCCTTTCGAAACAATTTGGTGGTATCGATCATGATGCCGGATTTGATCTTAACAGGGATTCATCCGGGGCAATACTTGCATGTGGTTATACGATGTCGCAGGGTAGTGGAAACCGCGATGTCTGGCTTTTGAAATGTAATGCACAAGGCGATACGATTTGGCAAAGCGTATGGGGAGGCAGCAATGCCGAAACGGCTTATCGAATTTTTTCAAAATCGGCTACACAATACATGGTTGCCGGTGAAACACGAACCTTTGGAAACGGAAATTATGATTTATTGCTACTATCAACGGACAGCAGCGGAACGGTGCAATGGTATAAAACCTTTGGAAGCAACCAGTCCGAACACTTTGCCGATGCTATTGAAACAGCAGACGGAGGCATATTGCTCGGTGCTTCGGGCAGCGGATTTACTTATGGTGGCTCGGATTGGTTTGTGGTCAGAACCGATGCCAATGGAGATAGCCTTTGGAGCCGTCATTTCGGAACAACAGGAAACGATTATTTGAACAGTTTAACTGAAGATGTCAGTGGTAATTATTATTTGCTGGGCACCGAAGACGTTCTGCCTGACAGTGCACAGATGACCTTAAAAAAACTTAATAATAGTGGTCAGTTGATATGGTCGAAGCATTTGCCGGCAGGCTTAGGAGCGAGAGGTCTCGATATGACTTTGGGCCCTGATGGAGACCTATGGATAACAGGATATAAAAACGATTCGCTACGGGGCAGTCAAATGATGATGGCCGAGGCAGACACCAACGGGCAATTATTGCAAATTCAACTATTTGGAAATACCGGCTCTGAGAGTGGAAATAATATTAGAGCCCTTGGCAAAGGGCATTATTTATTGACCGGTATCAGCAGTGGATTTGCACACGAGAGCCATGATGTTTATGTTGTGCTGACAGATTCTGTAGGCTCCATACCCTGCCCTTCCAATCCAAGCTGGGATGCGGTTGATACAACCCTGTGTCCGGGCTCATTTTTTACGGCAAAAAATACAAGTATCAGCTCGCAGGAATATCATTGGTTAATCAACGATTCAACAATTAGCAGCAATGGTGATTTAACGGAAGTATTTGATTCTTCAGGATTATTCCGGCTTAGCATGCTTATTTGCAGCGATACCCTGAAGGTATGGATACAGGTACCCGATAGTCCGAATATTGCCTTTTCCTGGACACTGCAAGGAGACAGTACATTCTTTCATGCGCAGCAAATTGAAGGTATTAAATCCTTGATTTGGGATTTTGGAGACGGCAGCACAGGCTTTGGAGCTAATCCGGTTCATGTATATGCAGCGGGGAAATATTATGTCCGTCTTGATGTAGTGGATACTTCGGGATGCAATGGTAGCAGTGCTAAGTGGCTGACTATCGGTCCTGATGGTATTTTACCAATGAAGGGCAATTTAATTATGATTTTTCCGGTTCCTGCCCGGCCGGGTCACCGGATTGATTTGAAAGGTTTAGCGGGTCCCGTAACTTTAAGTTTGTTTGATATGCGTGGTCGATTGATTCAAAAGTTTACCCTTCAAAACCATCACTTTAATATACCTTCAGGTTTGGATTCAGGTACGTATATTCTGCTTTTACAAACAGAAAGCAGTCGATACAGTTTACTATTACCGGTAACACCCTGAACTATTCACCTTTGAATTCAGCCTGTTTTTTTAAGAGAAAAGCACTGGTACCTGCTTTAAAATCGCGGGTATCGAAGCTGGCCCCAAACTGTTGGCATTCTTCATCAAAGCCATCTTTACCGGACTCATAAAAAGCATTTACACAAGTTATCACCCGGGCAATAGCGAGGGGAGCTTTTGACATGATTTTTTGCAGCATTGAAACGACTGTCGGCATCAATTCATCGGGTTCAACTACTTGATTAACCAAACCAAGGCGAAGTGCTTCATCGGCTTTAATAATACCGGCTGTCATCAATAATTCCAATGCTTTTCCTTTTCCGATAAGCTGGGGCAAACGTTGGGTTGCTCCATATCCGGGTATTAAACCAAGATTAACTTCGGGCTGACCGAAGCGGGCTTTTGTGGAAGCAATCCGTATATGACAAGCCATAGCCAGTTCGTTGCCACCGCCTAACGAAAAACCGTTGATAGCGGCAATAACAGGTTTGGGTGATTGTTCAATTGTATTAAAAACCCAATGTCCGTCACGGCTCATGGCTTCGCCTTCTTCCCCGTCAAAACCGGCAAATTCGGCTATATCGGCACCGGCAGCAAAAGCTTTGTTTCCACTTCCGGTAATGATCACTCCACGAATATTTTTATCCGGATAAACTTGTTGGTCAAAAACTTTTTTGAGTTCACTCAACAAAGCGATATTCAATGCATTTAAAGCTTCCGGGCGGTTCAGGGTAATGGTCAGTATTCCATCCTTTTCTTCAAGTAGTAAATAATTCATAGTCGTTTTTTACTAAAAACCTCCTTTAATATTGATTTCCCAATAG
>JAJRWN010000019.1 GCA_024276745.1 Bacteroidota bacterium | reverse complement strand
CCCAAATTAACATAGTCCTCAAACCAAGTCCCCCACCGGCTTCGCACCCGGGGATCTGTAAAATCAGGGAAATGGCACCATCCCGGCCATACCTGTCCGCTGTATAAACTGCCATCCGGGTATTTGAGAAACAGATTATTTTTCAAACCTTCCTCATATTGACGATAACCCTGCTCGATTTTAATCCCGGGATCAACAATTACAGTGGTATGAAAATCCATCGATTTCAATGAATCAATCATTCTTTTCGGATTTGGAAAGTTTTCCGGGCTCCACGTGAATATTTTGTAGTTGTCCATATAATCTATATCCAGATAAATGACATCGGCAGGAATTTTCTTATCCCTAAAAGTTTTTGCTATTTCCAATACACGGCTATCCGGGTAATAACTCCAACGGCACTGTTGATAGCCCAATGCCCATTTGGGTGGCATGGTCATGAAGCCGGTCAGTTTTGCGTAGTTATTCAAAATGCCGCTTACCTTGCTGCTACTGATGATGTAATAATTCATATCACCGGCAGCAGCCGTGAAAGAATAAAAACGATTGTTGGAAGCGCCAAAATTAAAATCAGTCTGATAGGTATTGTCCAGAAAGAGGCCGTAGCAAAGGCTATCATGCAAGCCGATGAAAAAAGGAATGGACACGTAGAGCGGATCGGCATTGGTCTCGTAGGCAAAATCATCGGTATTCCAATTAGTGAATGCCATACCTCTTTTATCAAGCGGGCCTGTTTTTTCTCCGAGTCCGATGAATCTTTCTTGTGGCAACAACTGATGATAACTCGTTACCCTGTTGCCCTGCCAGCCGATTCCAAGGCCTCGGTCGTTGGCACAAATAATCTTACCCCGTGCATTGTAAAAAGTCAACCGGACCGGATTTTTTAAAATCCTTAGCGATATGGAATCGGTCTTGATCCAAAGACTTTGTGCCGAATCAATGACCCGGAAAGCGGTGTTTTGTGCTATGCCGGTGACAGCATAAGAGAATGGATTTACCTTGGTTTTGCTTATACGAACATGCAGGATATTGGTATTAAAAACTTCGATACGGATATTTGCATTCATGGCTTCAATGTGTAAGCCCTGCGCGATCTTTTCGTATTTACTGAGTGCTCCAAGGCTTTCAAATTCCTGCGCATAAGCAAGTTTAGCGTGCAGGAGCATAGCGAAGAAAAACACATAAACGAACCAATGCTTCATGCTGCAATAATAAAATACTTTTTGGCAAGCGTGTGTTTGTTGAGGGTAAAATATTCATTCAAATTCAATATCCCCAAACAGGGAATTTGATACTAACAAACCTGAAGGGAAAACATCCGTCATTCCTGCCCACGAACCGGAAGCTCATGACTACCATTTATTCCAGTATCAGCTTAGCCGAATACACTCGCTCATTGCTTTGCAAGCGAAGGACATACCAGCCCCGTGGCAGTGCACTGAGGTCCAGGCTAAACCGGCCGGTGCCGGCAGGAATTTGTTGCTCCAGCACGGCCTGACCGAGGGCATTATACAGCCTGCCAATAGCCTTGCCCTGTACCGGTGGCAGCGTTATTTGAATAATGCCAGAGCTTGGGTTGGGATAAATATTGATTCTCGCTTTTGGTGCGTTGATATTTTGAACTGCGTCATACAGCTGGCAGCCGGGGGTATCACAGCCGAAACTGTCGAGCTTCACGAGCCAGGCATCCTGGCTTTGGTTCCAGGTAGTGCCGCAGACAATAAAACCCCCGTCAGGGGTGGGCTTGAAATCATAGAAATAATTATTCTTGCCAAGATTTCGTGTATAAATACGCTGCCAGATGATATTCCCAGAACGATCTGTCTTTACTATCCAGGCACGATCTTTTTTCGAAGCATTATCTTTTACACCTCCGATTGATACATAGCTTGAATCAGAAAGTTGAATAATACCGTCTTCTAGTGAATTTTTTCGATAATTGAGGTATTGATATAACTTACTCCATTTTTCATTACCGGAATCATCAATTTTAATCAGCCAGCCCCGGTACTCATCATTAAAATTGAGTAAATCCTTATAAGTTTGTTTCAATCCGGCAATGAGATATCCCCCTTCCAAGCTTTTGGTAATATGCCCGCCCCAGTCGCGGTAATCGCCCCCATAAGTTTTTTCCCAAAGTTCGTTGCCGAGGCTGTCGGTGCGGATCAGCAATATGTCGCGGTCTCCGGTTAATGCGTTTAAACGAAAACCACACAGGTAAAATCCACCATCTTCAGCTTCCACAATATCATTTCCTGCTTCCCAATCATTAAGTCCATGATTATATACCTTCCACCATTTTATATTACCGAGCTCATCAAGTCTTAAAAGATAGGTTTTTACACCCAGGTTTTGCTGTGTTTTATCAATATATCCTGTCACTAAATATCCACCGGTGCTAACTTTAATTAATTTTTGTCCTTGTTCTCTTGAACCGGCTTCTCCATATACTTTACTAATTATTGTATCAAGGTGAATATCATATATATCAAATACAAGTTGATAATCTTGCAATGAGTCTATAAGTTTATAACCGAGTAAGACAAGATTACTATCCCTACTTGTGTTAAGGCTCATCATATAAAATTGACTATTTGGTTCACTAAACCTCTTTTGTTGCATAACATTGCCGCTGCTATCAACTTCTAATAGTAAATAATCCCAATCCCACGGGGTAGCTGATGAAGCTAATAAGAAATAACCATTTTGAACCGTTATTATACTGCCCCCGATATCACCCCATCCGTTAAAATCGTACCAACGGTTAAAATAAACCGTTTGAGAAAACAGCGATTTTACCATCACAAACAACAGGAATCCTATAATGAATTTTGTTTTCAATAGATACTCATTTTTCGGGAATCAATCGTTTGGCTTTATGGGCAGTCAGTTCATCGGTTGTGGTGTGCATAAGAAAAGGTTTTAAGGGTTTTCAAAAGAACAAATCTTCAATAGCTAAGATAAATAATATTTTTTTATTAAGAGTGATCGTTTCTTTGCTATTGCCGCATAATCTTGCCGGTATAAACCCCATAGCCGGTTTGAATGCGAAGGATATACAGTCCGGGAGGGAAAGGCTCCATATTGAATAAGAGCTTATGATTTTCTATACCTTCATACTTTGCATAAACTTGCCTG
>JAJRWN010000018.1 GCA_024276745.1 Bacteroidota bacterium | reverse complement strand
TGCCAACCCATTAAGCACAACTACCTATTCCCTTACAGTTGTCAATAACCACGGATGTTCCAATACCGATATGATTACCGTTTACCGGAATATTCTTTCTGTAAATGCAGGGATTAATGATACTATATGTTCCGGATTATCTACAAACCTTAATGCCAGCTCGTCAAATACCGTAAGTTACAGTTGGCTGCCAACAAGCGGTTTATCAAATCCAAATATTGCCAATCCGGTAGCATCGCCATTAAGCACTACAACTTATACGGTAACAATAAGCGATTCGGCAAATTGTTCTGTTATGGATTCTGTAACAGTCACAGTCAATCCATTACCCGTTGTTGATGCTGGCCCTGATTCAAGCATGTGTATCGGTAACAATATGAACTTACAAGCCAGTGGAGCAACAACTTATGTTTGGGACAGTAATTCATCGCTTAGTTGTACAAATTGTGCCAATCCGGTAGCCAATCCATCGGCAACTACTACCTTCTATGTTACAGGAACCGATGCCAACGGATGCACGGCAAGGGATTCTGTAACGATAACTATTACGACCACACCAAGCATTACTATAACACCCGATACAGCTTTCTGCGCAGGTGGTAGTATGCAGCTTAATGCAAGTGGAGGAGTAAGTTATATGTGGAATCCACCGGCAACACTAAGTTGTGCTTTTTGTCAAAACCCTGTTGCATCACCTAGCTCAACAACCACATATACCGTATCGGTTACCGATGTAAACGGATGTTCAGGTACTGCAAGTGTAACGGTGAGTGTAAATAGTTTACCGAATATCAGTGCCGGTAACAATGCTTCCATATGTACGGGTAATAGTACCGTGCTTCAGGCAAACGGAGGAATAAGTTATCAATGGTCACCCACAAACGGTCTGTCTAATCCAAACATATCCAATCCAACGGCATCACCTGCGGTGACAACATCATATACGGTAACCGGAACCGATGTCAACGGATGTCAAAACACTTCTTCTGTAAATATAAGCGTTAATGCATTACCGGTAGTAACGGTAAATCCTTCCACTTCAATCTGCCTAGGTGGATCTACTAATCTTAGCGCAAGTGGAGCAAGTTCTTATCAATGGTCGCCATCAGCAGGATTATCCAAAGCAAATATTTCCAATCCTGTTGCATCGCCTACGATAACAACAACATATACGGTAACCGGAACCGATGCCAACGGATGTCAAAATACAGCAAGTGTTACCGTAACAGTAAACCCATTACCAAGCGTCACCACCGGTACAGATACCAGTATATGTATTGGTAATTCGGTTATTTTACAAGCTAGTGGTGCATCCACATATCAATGGACACCCACCAATGGATTATCAAACCCAAATATAGCTAATCCAACAGCCAGCCCGCTTGCAACAACTACTTACACGGTGACCGGAACCGATGCCAACGGATGTCAAAATACAGCTACTGTAATCGTAACGGTTAATCCATTACCTGTTGTAACCGCAGGGGCCGATGCTTCAATATGTATAGGATTGAGCACAAACTTAAATGCCACCGGAGCCATAAGTTACCAATGGAGTCCATCAGCAGGACTATCCAATGTAAATATTTCGAATCCTGTTGCTTCACCATCGGTAACAACAAGCTATACTGTAAGTGGTACCGATGCCAACGGATGTCAAAATACGGATCAAGTAAACATTACAGTAAACCCTTTACCCACAATTATTATTACACCCGATACTGCAATATGTATTGGCGATCAAGGTTCCTTGCTTGCATCGGGAGGTAGCAATTATCAATGGTCTCCTGCTACAGGTTTAAGTTGTACGAATTGTTCAAATCCCATTATAACACCGGTATCAACCATTCGATATCAGGTATTGGTAACCGACAACAATGGATGTCAAAATACGGATTCGGTATTGGTCAGTGTTAATCCATTGCCAACAATTACTTCAAGCCCAGGAGATACTATATGTGTAGGCCAATTAAGCAATTTAAATGCAATTGGAGGAGTCAGCTATTCCTGGTTACCAAATGCAGGTTTGAACTGCACCAATTGTCAGAGTCCAACAGCCGCACCGGTATCAACCACCACCTATACGGTTACCGGTACCGATGCCAACGGATGTTCAAATACGAGCACCACTCAAATTGTAACTAATCCATTACCGAACATCAATATATCACCCGATATCTCATTATGCACGGGCTTCAGTACTGGATTGAGTGCAAGTGGTGGCATAAGCTATCAATGGAGTCCGGCCACAGGATTAAGCTGTACTACTTGTTCTTCTCCTACTGCCCAACCTATGTCAAGCACTACCTATTCGGTATTGGTGACCGATGCCAACGGATGTCAGAATAATGATTCGGTAACGGTAACAATTTACAGTCAATTGCCTATCACGCTAACATCAAACAGTTCTATTTGTATTGGTAGCAACATGCAGCTTACTGCAAGTGGTGGAAATACATATCAATGGAGTCCGTCAAGTGGATTATCGAATTCAAACATTGCTAATCCTGTTGCCAGTCCAACGATTACAACAACTTACACTGTTTTAGTAACGGATATTAACGGATGTCAGAATACAGATTCTGTAACCATTACAGTAAACTCATTACCGGTAGTGACATCGGCAGCAGATACAAGCATTTGCCTTAATAATAACACACAATTATCGGCATCTGGAGCTGTTACTTATCAATGGACACCGGCTACCGGGCTTAATAACGCAAATATATCGAACCCAATAGCCAGTCCAACAACTACTACCACATATACCGTAAGCGGAACCGATGCCAACGGATGTCAAAACAGCAGTCAAACTACAGTAACGATATGGGCACTACCTCCGGTAAGTGCAGGTGCTGATCAAAGTTATTGTAGCGGAGGGAATGCACAATTATCGGCAAGCGGTGCATCCACTTATGTCTGGTCTCCGGCTACTGCATTATCGGATCCTACAATTGCCAATCCGGTAGCTTCACCAACTTCAAACAGCACATATACCGTTTTAGGCACCGATGCCAACGGATGTCAAAATACAGATGATGTAGTCGTTACCGTATTTAATTTACCAGTCATTACAACTTCAGGGGATATCAATATTTGTGAAAATTCATCTACCAATTTATCCGCATCAGGAGGTATTCAGTATCAATGGACACCGGTTACCGGGCTTAGCAATTCCAATATATCCAATCCTGTGGCTACTCCGGCACAATCCACCGTCTATACCGTATTGGTGACCGATGCCAACGGATGTCAAAATACAGATTCACTATTGGTTGGTATCAATCCATTACCCATAATAACAACAAGTGCTGATGATACGATTTGTTTAGGAGATAACACACAAATCAATGCCTTTGGAGCCATATCTTATGTATGGACTCCATCCAGCAATTTAACAAATCCAAATATTGCAAATCCTATAGCATCACCATCTGTAAAAACAACCTATTCGGTCGTTGGCACCGATGCCAACGGATGTCAGAATACAGCCTCCTTAGTGATAGAAGTTAATACACCTTCAGATCCTCAAGCGGGTTCTGATGCAAATATTTGTCCGGGAGATCAAATTCAGCTATCTGCTTCCAACGGAGTGAGCTACTCATGGAGCCCTTCTTCAAGTTTGAGTAATGCTAGTATTGCGAATCCAGTTGCAAGCCCGGGTACGCCTACCACTTATACGGTCACAATTGTGGATGCAAATGGATGCACCAATACCGGTATTGTTAACATAGGATTACTGACACCACCCAGTGTTGATGCCGGAATCGATATTACATTATACAAAGGTGAAAGCACCCAACTTAATGGCCTTGGAGGTAGTTCCTATTTATGGACTCCGTCAACCTGGCTTAGCGATCCGAATGTTGCCAACCCACTATCAACTCCACTTGATACCATTACATACGTCTTATTGGTTACCGATGCCAACGGATGTCAGAATACAGACTCCATGACCATTTATGTACTTGGTGTTCCTACAGCTATAATACCCAATGGATTTACGCCAAATGGAGATGGGCTGAATGATATTTTTAAAGTAGGTCATTACGAAAATTTCATACTTTTAAAAATGCAGGTGTTCAACCGTTGGGGAGAACTGATTTTTGAAAGTACCGATATAAATTCAGGGTGGGACGGCACAGCAAATGGTATTGCCCAGCCCCTTGGAACCTATATTTATATTATAGAAGGAACCGACAATAAAGGTGCTCCAATACATAAACTGGGTAACATTACATTATTGCGATAACAGTACAATACGTCTTCAACAGGGCTATTGAAATCAATAGCCTTTTTTATTGCCGGAAAATTGAATATTTGTAAATAATCCGACAAGTAAACACTTTGATAAGCAATACATTTACCACTTTAAAGAACAGGAAGTGTCGTAATGATTATAGCAAAACACAACAAGATCAGGATTACATTTTTTCATATAACAACATATTAAAATCATGTCAGAAACTTACTACAATCCATTTGATTTAAAAAAATTCGGAGATATTGCTGAATTTGAACCTAGACTTGCCAAGAAGTTTTTTGGTTATTACAATAGTGTTTTTGAAGAAGGTGCATTAACCAAGAGAGAGAAAGCACTAATCGCACTGGCAGTAGCTCATGCCGTACAGTGTCCGTATTGCATAGATGCATACACAGAGGCAAGTTTGGAAAAAGGTGCCGATGAAGCCCAAATGATGGAAGCTGTTCATGTAGCAACAGCTATTAGGGGTGGTGCATCGCTTGTACACAGTGTTCAAATGATGAATAAGGTAAAAAAAATGAGCATGTAATTGCCTACTATTTTACGATAATTTTAAACATGAAATCATTACACGCCAGAAAAGAACATTTGTCTGAATCAGATTATCAACTCAAAATTTTGAATGGAAAAGCCAATGAAACACAAGCTTTTCAAAGTTTTGAAGATAAACTGAAAGACTATTTGTTATTTCCGCTTAAGCCATTAGATATTGAAATACTTCAGATAAATTTGGGATATATGTGCAATCAAACCTGTAGTCATTGCCATGTAGATGCCGGTCCTGACCGGAAAGAAATAATGAGCAGGGAAACCATGGACTTATGTCTTAAAATTATTGCTACAAATAAAATCGGTACAATAGATCTCACCGGAGGTGCACCCGAAATGAATCCCGATTTCAGATGGTTTGTCAGCCGGCTACGCCAAATGGATATCAATATTTTGGTAAGAAGTAATCTAACAATTATTGTTTCGAATCCGGCTTATCACGATTTACCCTCATTTTATAAATCAAATAAGGTAGAAGTCATCTCATCGCTTCCCTATTTCAGCAAAAGAAAAACAGATCATCAAAGGGGGGAAGGTGTTTTCAATCAATCTGTCATGGCTCTCACTATGCTAAACGAAGTAGGATACGGACTTCCCGGTTCCGGATTAAAGCTCAATCTGGTATATAATCCATCAGGTGCCTTTTTACCAGCTGATCAGAAAGAATTGGAAACACAGTTCAAAAAGCATTTAAAAAAAGATTTTAACATTCAGTTTAATAATTTATTTACGATAACGAATCTTCCAATCAGTCGATTTCTCAAATACCTGCTTGATTCGGGAAATTATGAAGATTACATGGAAAAACTAATCAATGCTTTTAACCCGGTAGCTGCTACACAAGTAATGTGTCGCAATACCATTTCAGTGGGTTGGGACGGTATTTTATACGATTGTGATTTTAATCAAATGCTTAATTTACCGGTGAATGCAGATTCAAAACACATTAAGTTTTTTGATAAAAAATTACTTAAAGACCGGAATATTGTATTAAATCAACATTGTTATGGATGTACGGCAGGAGCCGGATCATCATGTGGAGGAGCCCTGGTAGAATAAACAAACGAAACATGTTACACAAAAACACTTTAATTATTTTGATACGCAACCCACTGAAGGGATTGGTAAAATCCCGATTGGCTGCAGAGGCAGGCATTGAAAAGGCCTACCGGATATACAAACAATTGCTTGCAAGATTACACAGCAATACCATCAGCCTTCCTTATAGAAAATGTTTATTTTATGATCGATATATAGATACAGACGACTATTGGAATGAAAAAATATATGAAAAGTACCTGCAAAGTGAAGGCAATATTGGAGACCGTATGAAAGATGCCATAAAACAAGCATTCGAACAAGGAGCCGGTAAGGTAGTCCTTATAGGAAGCGATACACCGGAAATTGATGAAATAATCATTGGAAAAGCATTTCGATCACTCGATGCTCACGATATAATATTGGGACCGGCTAATGACGGTGGTTATTATCTGATTGGCATGAAACATCCGATTGCCAAACTGTTTGATGGAAAACAATGGGGAGGCAATCTTGTAATGCAAGAAACCTTACAGGAAATAAAAGAGCTGCATTTAAGCTATAAACTACTTCCCGAATTAATTGATATTGACACATTAGAGGATTTGAACAAGTCCGGATTTGATCAATGGCAACAGGATCAGATTGCCTAAACTATAGAGAATAACATTATGGGATATTTAAATACAACAGTTGATGTTTACAAGCAAGCTGCCGAACAAGCTGACATAGGGCTATGCTGTACAAGCAGTCCGCTTTGGCAATTTCCGGGTTTGAAAGTACCTAAGATTATGCAAGAGATGAACTATGGCTGTGGGAGTACGGTAAATCCAAAAGATTTAGTAGCCAATCCAAAGATTTTATATGTTGGTGTTGGTGGTGGTATGGAAATACTACAGTTTGCTTATTTCAGCCGACAAAAAAAAGGAGTTACCGGTATCGACATTGTGCCCGAAATGCTGGATAAATGCAGAGAAAACCTTGCAATAGCTGAAACAGAAAACAAATGGTTTCATCAAGATTTTATTAATTTACAAGCGGGTTCTGCATTAGCATTGCCTGTTGCAGATCAATCCATGGATATAGCTGCTCAAAATTGTCTTTTTAATATTTTTAAAGAACAGGATCTCAATAAAGCCTTGAAAGAAATGTACCGGGTGTTGAAGCCTAACGGACGCTTAATTATGTCTGATCCTATTTGCGAAACAGAAATACCGGATCATTTAAAAACGGATGAAAGATTGAGAGCCTTATGCTTAAGCGGAGCAATTCCACTTGATGAATACATAAAATTACTAAGCAACATTGGTTTTGGAACCATAGAAGTCAGAGCTCGCAGGCCATACAGGATTTTAGATTCAGCACACTACGAGGTAGAAAAACCGATTTACATCGAAAGTATAGAAATCTGTGCCATTAAAGACCCTGTGCCTGAAGACGGTAGCTGCGTATTCACCGGAAAAACGGCTATTTATATTGGTAATGAAGATTATTTTGATGATGGTAGGGGACACGTTATGCAATACAATCAACCATTGGCCATTTGCGATAAAACAGCCAATGCACTGAAAAATCTCCATCGAAAAGATATTTTTATATCCGCCTCTAATTGGCATTATGACGGTGGCGGATGTTGCTAACATCTATTTCAGTTTTGTTTGGAGATTTAATCACATAATATGAAAATCCTTTATCTGGTTCGTCATGCAAAATCCAGTTGGAAGGATGCTTCTTTGAGTGACGGGGAAAGACCTTTAAAAAACAGGGGGAAACAAGATGCCATAGCTATGGCAAAGCGGTTAAGCAAAATGATGATTTCTCCTGATCTGATGATCAGTAGCCCGGCAAAAAGAGCCTTGAAGACTGCCACAATATTCAGTAATATACTTATGCCCACTTCCGGCAGTGCAATCCGGATTGAAAACAACTTATATCTTGCCTCAGCGGAAGAATATTTAAATATAATCCGGCAGATTGACCGGCAATACGATTGTGTTATGATTTTTGGTCATAATCCGGGAATTTCAGAAACTGCTTCTCTGCTTAGTACCGGTTTTTATGAAAATATGGGGACCTGTTCTGTGATTGGTTTAAGCTTTGAAAAGACGCGTTGGGCAGCAATAAAACCGGGTGATGCTCATAAACTATTTACTAAAAACCGAAAAAATCTAGATTAATCCTGGTTGGCAATTACTTTTTGTTCCAGGCCGAAAGATTTGGCAAATTCACGAATATCATTGGCACCTGATTCATTATTTGTAGCACGCTGATAAGTATCGGCCATGGAAACAAAACTTTGATAAAAAAAACGATTCATTTCATCCATACGCATTTCCTTACTCCAGATATCGACCCGTAAGGTATTCAAATCACCGGCATCAAAAATGGATAATAAAAAAGCTTTACATTCTTTAAAACCGTCAAATTGCGAATCGCTGGCACGCCAGCTAATTTTTTCGGGCAGTTTATCATTATCAAGTTCTAAATGAATATTTATATCGGCATGATGTTTTTTCGAGGAACTCATTGTAAAGGTTATATATTAATAAAGGTACAAAGTTAGTAAACTGCTCAAGTCTAAGAGTGAAAAAACACAAATGAATCATGATAGAAAAAAGCACTTTTCAATTTTTAAAAGATCTGGAACGGAATAATAACCGGGAATGGTTTAACGATCACAAGAAAACCTACCAACAAGCTCAGCAAAATTTCATATTTTTTATCAATGAATTGATTAGCTCACTTACACAAATTGAACCTGATTGGCAAGGACTAACTGCAAAGGACTGTATTTTTAGAATTTACCGGGATATTCGATTCAGCAAAAACAAGCAACCCTACAAAGATCATTTTGGAGCCCATATCGCCAAGGGAGGTCGAAAATCTTCCGGTCCCGGATATTATATTCAAATAAAACCCTCGGGTAGTCTGCTGGCAGGAGGAATATTTAATCCTGACTCGCAACAACTAAAAGCCATTCGTCAGGAGATTGATTATAGCAGTAAAGAATTTTTAAAAATCGTTGAAAGCAAAAGATTCAAAGCATATTTTGGAAAGCTTAAAGGAGATCAGTTAAAGACAAAGCCCAAAGGGTACGAAAAAGATCATCAAATGATAAAATATTTGCGCTACAAATCCTTCTTAATGATGTACGAGCTCGAAGATGAAGAAATTTTTGAAAGAAATTTGATTTTTAAATTATTAAGGATTTCAGAAGAAATGCAGCCATTCAACCGCTTTATATTAAAAGCCTTATCTTGATTTTCAATAGATTAAAGCCATACCATGGATGATAAAATGAAAGATTTTCGATAATAAAAGATAAAATAGCTTTAAATAAATTGATAAAATCAAAAAAAATTATTGCTAAGTTTGCTAAAACCATTATATTTATCTCCTCAAAGTGTGGCGGTGTGTTGCAAAAACCTCTACTTGTAAGATGATATCGGTAAATTTTTAAAAAAACTTCCGGGCAAGAATTTGCTTGGATATGGAATAAAAGTATTTTTGTCTTTTGTGACAAGCATATTAATTATTAAATTGCGCTTACATTAATTGAATTAAATCTACCAATATGTTGAAAAGAAATTACCTTTTGCTGTCGTTGGCTGTTTTGTTTGGTTCGGTAGTATTTGCCCAACTGCCTGAACGGCCCGGAACAGACCCGAATTTGATTCCTGATTTCAGGATGCCTCAGCATGAAAAATGGATGGCTGGAGAAGATCCATATCCTGCAAAACCAAGAAATATGTGGCAACTTGGTGTAAATGCTGGCATGTTAAGAATATCTGGTGATATCCAATCCAAAATGGGATATGGATACGGCCTAACCCTTAGGAAAGCCATTGGTTATTCCTTCTCATTCCGTATGCAATATTTAAGAGGAAATGCCTTTGGTGCCGATTGGCAACCCAGTTGGGGCATTGCCGGTAATACTGCTTTAAACGGTACAAATGATCCTGCCGTTGATTATTCAGGTATGGCCTATTTGAATTACAAAACTTCTATGAATGAATTATCTCTTGAAGGATTATTCAATATTAGCAATATTCAATTTCATAAAAGTAAAGTATCGGTAAGTCCTTATTTCCTGTTAGGTGTTGGTGGTCAAACCTATAATACATGGGTAGATCAGTTAAATTCCAGTGGAGTTATGTACGATTATGCATCGGTTCCCGTTCATTCTATTTTAAATGCCGACAAATCCATTCAAGCCGATTATTTAAACAATATATGGGATGGTACCTATGAAACACCGGCTCAAATTGATCCCGGTAAAGCACGTTTCAGAGGAAACAGTACCAATTTTGTACTATCGGCCGGTTTAGGTTTATCATTTAGATTAACCGATCGTTTTCAACTCAATGTTGAACACAAAATGGGACTTGCCAAAGATGACTTGATGGATGGACAACTCTACCAACGTTTTTCAAATTCATTTACCATGACAGCCGATCCTTATCAATATACCAGTTTAGGATTAGGCATTAATCTGGGTAAAAACGCTGCGCAACCAGCTTGGATGTCGAACCCAATGGATTATGTATATGAAAATTTGGATTATCTGGAAAAGAAAACCAATTTTGATGATGACGATAATGACGGTGTTCCTAATCTTTGGGATCAGGAATTAAATACACCTGAAGGTGCTCCTGTTGATGCAAAAGGTGTGACTAAAGATAGTGACGGTGACGGTTGTCCTGATTATGATGATCCTGAACCATTTTCATCAGCAGCTTTTGAAATTGTAGATTGCAAAACAAAATGGCCTGAAGGTATTTCTGAAGCAAGAGTGAAAGAGCTGATTCGTGAAAATGCACGTGGATGGTATCTACCATCAATACATTTCAAAACAGACGATGCAACTGTAAGAGCAGCCGATTATGAAAATATGGCTCAAATTGCAAGTATTATGCAACGTTATCCGAAAATGAAAGTTGATGTTGTTGGTAATGCAGACACACGCTATACCGAAGATTATAACCTTGAATTATCTAAAAAACGTGCAGAAAATGCCGTTCAATTCCTGGTTGATAATTATCAAATTGACAAATCAAGATTCAATATTTCTTATAAAGGTGAAACTAACCCACTGGTTAAGGATGCAAAAGGTAGCGATATGTTAATGAACAGAAGGGTTCAATTCCTTTTGGCTGACTAATCTACTTCAATAAATTTTATAAAAGCCGGATAAATTATCCGGCTTTTTTTTACGCCTTTAATAAAAAATCTTCCTGTCTGAAAAGACCTAGAAATGCCCTTTGCTCAGATTGTATAACCTTTAGGTTCAATCTGGCGAACAACTCAATCCATCCCTGATATGTTTTATTATTATGAGGATGTCCCCGAAATTCCAGATTAACAATACTATCAGTAAATTTGGTAAGACTCAATTGCAATTTACCTGCATAGACATCTTCAATAACAATTATTTTTCCTCTGCATACCCGTTTAGCCTCCCTTAATAATGCCTCCGGGTCAACGGCATGATGCAATACGGTAAGTATCAAACATATATCAAAACTATTATCCACATATGGCAAATGCCTTCCATCAAATAAAGTAGGTATTACAGCATTAAATGCCGATTTATTGATGATATCAATAGCTTCAACATCCCGTTTATCTTGTTTCAATAGATAAGTAATGCCGGCCGGCCCACATCCAATATCCAGAATTTTATCTGAATCGCTGAGCCATTTTTCAATAATCCGGTATTTTATACCGGCACGTTTAAGTATTTGCCATTTCTTGAATCCCATTAAAATTCTTTTTTCGATTCCAATACCAAATAAAAATCAATACATATACCGGCAAATATTCTAACCATAACAAATAACTAAGTTCTCTATAATCCGTAAATAAATAAGCATGATAACTCAGTATGGACAGTATTGGCCAAATAATGAGGAATTTGTAGCGGGTGAACAGACTAAAAACAATGATAGCCCCCAGATACCATGGATTTACGGTAGAAGACAACAAATAATAGCAAGAATAACTAAACAACATTAGCGGAAAAAGACTTTCTACTCGATTACTTTTGTCTTTCAGTGCATGATACAATATAAACCCAATGACAATCATTGCTAATCCAATTGCATTTTTCGCAGGATCATAATATCCGAGTATGTTTAGCTCAAGCCATCTCAATATATAGTAAATGCTTGCATTAAATTCGAAATGGTTAAAATACAATCCGAGGCTACTTAAAAGGTGAGCAAAAGACAAGTGATTCACAAAAGGAAGAAAAAAGATAATACAGAAAATAAAAGACAGAGCCATCAAACATATATATTTTTTCAGCCCCAAGCTTCTCCAAAAAAATGGCAGAAACATAAGGGGTAAGATTTTAGTAGAAACGGCCAAGGCAAAGAATAAAGAAGCCATCAGTAAACGATGATTCATTAGCATATAAACGGTAGCCAGTAAGAAACAAATCATAGCAGCTTCAAAATGCAAATTGCCTGAATATTCAATGATGGGCAATGGATTAAGTGCATACCAAAGTACATTAGATGTTGGCATAGACAATCTTCGCAGTATCTTGATAATCAATATAATTGAACCAATTTCAAACATCAACACAAAACATTTCATAATAAACACAGCCCAAAAACTGCTTGATCCTGAAAGCCAGACCGAGAAAGAGAATATACTTTGTAATACCGGTGGATACACCGAATAATAGTTTTTGCTTAATGCCAGCTGCATAGAATCGGATGGCATAAAATCAAAAACCTGCTTACTCAACTCACTTGGCAAAAATCCAAAAGGATTGATATGATGAATGCTTAACTGCCCATCCCAGATAAATCGTAAATAATCATCTGAAAGATTTGGAAGTGAAAAAAGTAAAACAACTCTCGCGAAGATGGCTAAAGAGATAAAGTAGGCGGTAAGATGAGCAGAATCAGCATATAATTTAAAGACCAAAAACAAGGCAAAAAGTGAAAAATAGAAGACAGAAATTTTAAAAAATTCACTTTGACCGGTGCTGTATCCAAGCAAAAAAACCAGCCATAAAAAGAGCAATGATCCAATGGTGAGGAACACGTAATACAGCGTGCGATTATGTTGTAATCCCGACAATTATTTATGGGCAATAATGGTATGCCTTACCGTTGAGAAAAAGATAAATGAAAAACCAAATGCGGCCATTACATGAAAAAACATAAGTCCGAAATCATGAAATTTAAAGCCTAAAAAAATTCCATACAAAAAATAGAGGGCAAGCACCCCTTCAATCATGGTAAGCCAGTTAACTTTTGTATTGATATATTTATTGGCTTTCCATACTCCTTTTTGATTAATGATATTAAATTTTGGTGTTCTGATAAAAGGAGTTTTCTGACCGGAGTATCCGCGCAATACTGCCAAAGTGTTATGCAAAGAAAGGCCAAGAGAAACAGAAAGAAAAAGCGGAAAAATAACGATATAATCAAGGAGCCTGCTCCATTTAGATTGTTTATTTAAACTTATCGAAATAAAATAAGTAAGCACTATAGCGATGGTTGCAATAATAAACCCGGAGATATACCGGTACACATCTACGTTGAAGCCAATATTTTTCATAATCAACATTGGGACACTTAATAATGCTGCTATAAGAATAAAGACGTATATTGTAGAGTTCAACAAATGACTGGCAGCATAAAACTTTGTTTTAACCGGTATTTTGCTTTTAAAGACATCTCCCATCATTTTCTTTGCCGTTTCTGCTCCACCTTTGTTCCATCTAAATTGCTGTGATTTTAAAGCATTTATTTCGACCGGTAATTCAGCCGGTGAAAGTACATCTTCGAGATATTTAAATTTCCAGCCTTTTAATTGAGCACGATAGCTTAAATCCAAATCTTCGGTTAAAGTATCGGCTTTCCAACCTCCTGCATCTATAATACATGATTTTCTCCAAATTCCTCCGGTTCCATTGAAATTGATAAAAAATCCTGAATAATTCCTGCCTTTTTGTTCTACGGTAAAATGCAAATCAAGGGCAAAAGCTTGTAATCTTGTGAGCAATGAAAATTTTTTATTTATATGCTCCCATTTGGTCTGAACCATACCTATTGAGTCTTCTTCAAACCAGGGAATGGTTTTTTTAAGAAATTCGGGATTAGGGATAAAATCAGCATCGAAGATGGCAATAAAGTCTCCTTTAGCTCGCTTTAAGCCGTATTGCAACGCACCGGCTTTGAAACCTTTTCGTTCCGGTCTTCTGATATGCTCTATAGAAAAACCTTGTTTTTGATATGCTTGAATTTTTTTAGCTGCAATATCAAGCGATTCGTCCGTAGAATCATCAAGTACCTGAACTTCATATTTATCTTTAGGATAATCAAAAGCCATCACCGAATCGATTAAACGTTCCACTACATACAATTCATTATACAATGGCAATTGAATGGTTACCATCGGATAATATGTAAAATCAGGTGTAATGTCAGGATGCTTTGACTCTTTGCGTTTTGCCTTAAAATAGCGAAAGCCCAAACCCAATTCTGCCAGGCAATAAACCAAAATTATGGTCATTGCCAAAAGATATACGATAAAAACAGTCCAGTTCACAGTTGTAAAGTTCACAAATATTTAATGATCGTACTAATGATTTTGTATCCTGCCCCCAAAGTACCTTTAAAAGTTCCACTTACCTTCGATTGACCGATACGTTTACGGTATTTTACCGGTATTTCGGCAATCCGGTATTTCTTTTTAGCCGCTTTTATTTGCATCTCTACGGTCCAGCCATAATTCTTGTCGCACATTCCAAGCGATAATAATTTATCATACTTTATAGCTCGAAAAGGGCCCAAATCGGAATAGCTTACTTTATACAGATACCTGATCAAAAAGGTAGCCAGCCAATTCCCAAAAATTTGTTGAGGCATCATAGAACCTTTTTCCCGCTCGCCCAAGGTCCTGCTGCCAATGACCATATCCATATCATTATATAATGGTTCTACAAGTTGCGCAATTTCTTCAGGATAATCTGAATAATCTGCATCAAGAAATACTATAATGTCCGGATTTAACTGATGTCGATCAATATATTCCAATCCTTTCAAACAGGCATTTCCATAGCCCTGCAATGGTTGATTAAGCAATATTGCACCGGCATCTGATGCAATTTTCCCGGTTTGATCTGTTGAATTATTATTAACTACAATAATTTCATCTACAATATCCCGAGGTATGTCCCTGATTACCTTAGCGACCGAATCTTCTTCATTAAAAGCGGGTATGATGACTACAATTTTGCTTTTTGTCATTTAATCAAATAAATCTAATGATGCATGATCGAGTGAAAGAGTTGTCCGGTTTTTAACGGAAGAATTTTCCAGTTTTAATACTCCTCTGGGGCAAACTGCCGAACATACACCACAGCCAACACAAGATGCTCTTACAATGTTTTGCCCTCGTTGTGCATAATATTTTACATCAATACCCATTTCACAATAAGTTGAACAATTGCCACAAGAAATACATTGTGCTCCGTTGGTAGTAATTCTAAATCGTGAAAAATATTTTTGAAGAATACCCAGGATAGCAGCCTGTGGACATCCAAAGCGGCACCATACACGGTTACCCAAGATAGGATAAAAGCCGGTTCCAATGACTCCGGCAAAAATGGAACTAATACCAAACCCGTATCCTTTTTTCAAAGACAGCGCAATATCGCTATTTAAAAAATCCCATCGCCAGTTTGATAAAAGCAAAACCGTAATCAGGAAAATTAATACCAAAACAGAATAAATGGTAATTCTTTCTATTTGCCACGATTTTAATGATTTGCTCGACAGATGTCTAAACGGATCACCGGCTGTTTCGGCCAGTCCTCCGCAACCGCAAACCCAGGAACAATACCATCGTTTACCAAAAAAATAGGTTAATACCGGTACTGCTACAAAAGCACCTATCAGCATCCAGTATATCAAAAATTTTCCAAACATACCCAGCGTAGCAATATGGGCCAGATTAGAAGGAAAGAGTGCATCATAATCGAGTGGCCAGAAATAGCTAAAATAAAAAGTTTCAACCTGCGAACCGGTAGCATTTAGTTTCTCCAAAACCCCGGGCAATAAAAAGGCTATGAACAATTGGAAAAACATAACCGATACAGTTCTTACAATTTGATAACGATTATGCCGATATTTAAAAATAAAACGGATACCCATAATCAATACTGCAAGGGTATATATGAAGCCATACAGATACCATTGATTATAGCCGCTAATGCTGCCATCCTGAGTATAATAAATCGTATCTTTTCCAATAAACCACTGAAAGAAAGGTTCTGTTACATAAATAAGACCATGCAAATAGCCGGGAAACCAATATAACAAGACATAAAATCCGGTGAATGTTATGCTTAAAAACCAGGTTATTGTACCACCGGGCCGGCTGATTTCAGTATGAAATATATGATTGTTTTCTATCCCTGATATTCCTTTCCCAAATCGTTGATAGGTGTAAATCAGAGCACCCAATGCAGTAAAACCGCTTATCCAGATTAACCAAACAGAAGCATTAATATGAAGTTTAAACCATAGAAATGATAAAGACAAAAGACCACCGGTAAAAAGGAGTAAGGAAAATATCAAGAATTTACCCCTGTTTCTGGTATATAAAATTCCACCTGTAGCCAACATTACAAGACCTGCTAAAAAAGGCATTAATTGATTATCTCCAGCTCCTAAGAATGCTGCCAACATACCCAAAACACCGAAAGACAGCATAACTAAACCAATTCTTTCCCAGCTTTTCATTTGGCCCTGTTTTGCCCCTAATGACATACTAACATCATACTGTTGCATATTGATTGATTAATTATATTATCATTAAATAAAATTTCATTCTATTATTATTAAGCCATTTTAATCCGGATTACGCCAGGGCCTGAATTTCTTTTTCGTAACGACTGAAAAACTCAGGATCGAAATTAGCCAAGGCCAAATGCTGTACAACTTCATCCAGCTTTTTATTTTCCCTAATCCAGCGAACACATATTTCATGGCGGTATCTAATGCCCATTAAATTGAAACCAATAACCTGATTCTCTTTCGAAACATCATAAACAATTCTGATGGATTTCATGCCATCTTCATGTTCCCAATACAGCGATTGGAAAGGATTTTCGAGTATATTTGGGACAAAGCCATATACCTGATATTCAAGGTCAAGAAATTTGGCTGAATTGAACCAAATGCCCGGATGATAAGGGCTTGGTTTACCACAAATTGTAGAAGCAAGTGTTTTTCCCATAATTTTCCCTGTATACCATACTTGCTCAAAAACCTTTCGTCCTTCAGGGGCAATCCGGTGTTGAATACAATCGCCTATTGCATAAACATCCTTAATATTAGTTTCCAAAAACTCATTGACCAAAATACCTCTTTCACATTCAATCGTACCCGAACTTTCAGCCAAAGTGATATTGGGTTTTACCCCTGCCGTTAAGCCCAGTAACTGACAGGGAAATTCTTCACCTGCTGTACTAATTGCGGCTCTTACATGCCCTTGGTCATCAGACAAAATCTCTTTTAACTCAGCACCAAGCCGGAGATCAAAATGATGTGCTTTAATATGTCTGCCGACCATTTTTGATTCTTCAGGTGGCAATACATTATTCCAATAAGATTGTTCACGAACTAAAAAGCTGACCTGCACACCACGAGAAGCAAGCATTTCGGCCATTTCGATACCAATCAGTCCTCCGCCAACAATAAGAGCTTGCCGCGTATTTTTTACATTTTGTTCTAATAATTGCAAATCCTGATAACTGTATAAACCCTGTACACCTTCAAGATTTTCTCCGGGCCAGCCAAATTTATTATACACCGAACCGGTTGCCAGGATGAGTTTGTCATATTGAATGATCCGGTTAGATGAAAGACTTACGATTTGTTTATCCGTATCAATTTTGTTCACAAATGCCATCATCAGATTAATCCGGTTTTTTGCCCAAAAACCATCTTCATAAGGCTTTATGTCCTTAAAACGCATATGCCCCATAAACACATACATTAAGGCGGTTCGCGAAAAAAAATATTCTGTTTCGGCAGAAATAATTGTGATATCATAATCACTTTGTTTTCTGATGTAACGAGCTGCTGTGACTCCCGCCACACCATTACCGATAATTACAATATGCATGATTCCCTTTTAAAAATCGATTTGAAATGCAAAGAAATGTACCGGACATCAAGCATAATGTCCGTTATCTGACATTTGGAAATATTCTTCAAAATTGTATCTGAAAATACAAAATACTGAACTAATTTTATCTTTCTATGCTTTTTTTAATGCAGATTCAATCAATATGAAAAAACTTAGTATTTTTTTACTGGTCTTCCAATTAGCCTCACAAGTATTTTCGCAAACTGATTTTGAGATAATTTTCGATAAAACCGATGGTTTCTTACAAAAATATGTAATCCAGGGTATGGTTGATTATAAATCAATTCATGCAGAAACAAGCAGGTTAAAAATGCTTACAAGCTTGTATGCTAAAGCTGATTTGAGTACTGCAAGCAAAGCAGAGCGGAAAGCTTTTTGGATCAATGCTTATAATGTATTTCTCATTGATAAAATAGTAAAACATTTTCCGGTCAATTCACCACTTGACATTGCCGGTTTATTTACCAATATAAAACAAAAAATTGCCGGTGAATATCTTACATTGGAAAATATTGAAAAACAAAAATTAATGGCCGTTTACAAAGACCCACGATTACATTTTGTGCTGGTATGTGGTGCATTGGGCTGTCCTCCTTTAGCCGATTTTGCTTATCGCAGCAAAAATCTAGACCGGCAAATAGAACAAAGAAGCAGAAAAACACTCAACTCCTCTACTTTTATCCGGATTGATGCTGAAAATAAAAAAGCACTCATTAGTCAAATATTCGATTGGTATGCATCAGATTTTTTATCTAAAAGTGCTTCAGTAAGTGATTACATAAATCAGTATAGAAACAATGCTATTCCTGAAGATTATACCATTGATTATTATAATTATGACTGGACTTTAAACATAAAAAAAAAGTAAGCCATTCAAATAGTATTATTCCTTATCAAAATTTCTTTACCCCTGCACTTACTATATCGAAAGGATCTTCAGAAGCCAGAACTTTTTTAAATATATATACACAAACCGGATATTATGATGCTACAGCTCAAAAGGTAAATCAAAGCATAAGATCTAACTATCTGAACTTTTATGCAGGATATTTATACGGATTGAACAGGCGAATAAATATTGGTGTTGAGATGCTTTATAAATCGGTGAGAACAGATAGCCTGCCGGCTTCATTTACCAATGTTTTTCAATTGCATAATAATTCAACGGCAAGATCTGGATTGAGCCATATCGGACCTGTAATCCGTTGGAGTCCTTTTCCTGGCATTCCATCAATTACATATCAGAGTACCTTTTATTTTTCGCTAATTAAGACTCCTCATGCTCCTGATGGAAGTCACCCGTTTCTCGATTACCCGGGTAGTATTTGGTGGAATCAATTTATGTATAATGCGCAATTATCCGGTCATTGGTATTATTATGGTGGCGTTGATCTAACCTTTAGATTTTGGAAAAAGGCTAGTTTCAATCCATTTTTAGTAAGTGCATCTCTTAAATCTTTTATCAGTTATTTTCCGGGTAGATTTACTACACTTTATGCTATGGCCGAGTGGTCACCCTCAGTAGGTATTCAAAGTGGATATTGGCTTCAGGCCGGTTTTGGAATAAAAATATTTTTAAGCAGACATATTGAAATGGAAACTGCTATGACTAAATTTCTGTATGGTAAAAATGCCGGAGCAGGATCGACCATCAATCTGGGAAGCAGAAGTCAATGGTAATAAGCTATGCTTTTTTTAGCGTAAAGCCAAAAGTTGAACCAAACCCGTCTCTGCTTCTCACATTCACCGTTTGTCCATGTGCATCAATAATGTGTTTTACAATAGAAAGGCCCAAACCGGAGCCACCGGTTTTACGGGAACGGCCTTTATCTATCCGGTAAAAGCGCTCGTAAATATGCGGTAAATGTTTAGCGGCAATACCTATGCCCTGATCGCTTACCTCCGTAAGTATATGATCAACCATATCATAAAATCCAATTTTTACGATACCTTCCTGATTAGGCTTTGAATATTTAATAGCATTAAACACCAGATTGATAAGCACTTGTCTTATAAGATCCTCATCAGCCATTACCCAAAAAGATTTGTCGCAACCTGCTTTAATACTCAACGCTACCTGTTCTTCTTTGGCAGGTACAGCCAATAAACCCATTACTTCTTTGGCCAGTGCATTGATGTTTACCCGGTTTACATTTAATTCTACACCACCTTCTTCAAGCCTTGATATAGCTTCCAGATTATGGACAATCCGGTTCATTCTTTCCAAATTTTCGATTGCTTTTTTCAAATAATCCAGAGTAACTTTTTCGTCACGAACGCCATGATCCAGCAAAGTTTCCAAATAACCCTGCATATTGAAAATAGGCGTACGTAATTCGTGCGATACATTGCCCACAAATTCTCTTCTGTACTTGGCCGTCTGCTCCAATGATTTCATTTGGTCTTGCTGATGATGAGCCCATTGTTCTACATCTTTTTCAACTATCGAAAGATCAGGAAAAGTATGTTTTTTACTACCGGAGCCTGAACCTAATTTGGTATTGAGGATATACTTGTAAATCAATTTTATTTTTCGATGTATATAGCGTTTTATAAAAAATAAAAAAACCAGATAAGCAAATACAAATAAAATAATGGGCACTACAATCCAGATGCTACCAGATACCCGTACAAATTTTATTTGTATGGTAAGCAATACCAGCAAGCTAAATAAGGATAATATTATGGCAGAGAAAAAGGCAACAAATCGTGGAACAGGATTTTTCATTCTACGGCTAATTTATAACCTACCCCTTTCACTGTTTGAATCAATTCATCGCCAAGTTTTTGTCTTATTCTTCTAATATGCACATCCAGAGTTCGGTCTCCGACTATGACATCATCGCCCCAAACTTTATGCATAATTTCGTTGCGTAGAAATACTTTACCAGGTTTTGCTGCCAGCAAAGAGAGTAAATCAAATTCTTTTCTGGGCAAATCAATGGCCATTTCATTGAATAATACTTTATGCTTTTCCTTATCGATTTTAATATTACCGGCAATCAGCAAAAGATTTTTGTCTTCCGGTTCAAGTCTTTTTAGTAAAGCAGTAATTTTACTAACTAATAATCGAGGTTTTATCGGCTTGGTTAAAAAAACATCTCCTCCGGCATCAAGGCCTGCAATTTGGGTATAATCTTCTCCTCTTGCACTCAAAAACACAACAATGATATGATCGGTATCAGGCAAATTTCTGATTCTTCTCACGGTTTCAATACCGTCCATATCAGGCATCATCACATCCATAATCACAAGATGAGGCCTGTCGAGTTTTACCATTTCTATGGCTTCTAAACCATTGTCGGTAGCGAAAACAATAAAACCTTTTTGCTTAAGATTGAAAGTAAGGAATTCAAGAATATCGGGTTCATCATCAACAATAAGAATCCGGTATTGGTTGACAGCTTCCATATAATGATTGAATTATTCAATGACAAAGCTAAAATAATACACGAGAAGCATCAAAAACAAGAAAGGAAATAAAAATTTAGATGGGAAAAGACCAATAATCATTTGTAAATTGCTTGAAGCTGATTAATATTGCTGTTTGATAAATTTTTAAAACTATGTATTCAATCAGAACGGTGCTTATTGGGCTTGATTTTTCAGATCATGATAAGCTATTAATGCAATTTACGGAAATGCTTTGTCATGATTTTGAGATTAAAAAAGTACATTTTGTTCATATCGAGCATATGTATGATATTGAGGTAGATAAAGATTCTCCTATTCATGGATTGAAGCAATCTATGGAAGAACCGGTTCAGAAGAAATTAGAACAATGGGTAAAAGCCGGATTTAAAGGTGCTGATAACGTTGATATTGAGATATCGGCACTCGAAGGTTCGAAAGTAAAAGAACTCATCAGAACCACCCGCAAGGATAATAGCGATTTGATTATTCTCGGAAAAAAATCGGATGAAGATGGAACCGGTATAGTACCTGAGAAAATATCAAGAAAAGCTCCTTGCTCGGTGATGATAGTACCAGAATGTAAGGTAAGCAATTTTAAATCTATTTTGATTCCAACCGATTACTCCGTTTACTCATTGCTTGCTTTTGAAAGTGTAAAATCTATTAAAGAGCATCATAGTGATTTAAAAATTACCGCTATAAATGTAGCCCATATACCCTGGGGTTATTACTCTACCGGTAAGTCTTTCGAAGAAGTATCGGCTATAATGCTGCAACATGCAAGACATCATTTTGCCGATTTTGTAAAAGAACATAAACTAGAATCATTGGATATTGAAGCCGTTTTCAAGGTTCAGGATCATCATCATTACTCAAAAACCATTTTAAAAGAGGCAAAAGAGCGCGATGTAAATTTAATCATGATTGGTGCTAAAGGTCTGTCTGCTATTTCATCATTATTGCTGGGAAGTATTACAGAAAGCTTGATAAAAAGAGACTTTAGCATACCCGTAATGGTACTGAAAAAGAAGAATGAAAATATTGATTTGATCGATACACTGCTTAGTTTATAATCCTAATGATGAACCACGAAAATCAGGAAGATCATTTTCATGAAACCGGAAACGGTTTGAGCAGATTAAAAGATTTTCTTACGGAATTTGTATATGGAAGTATTGATGGAAGTGTAACTACATTTGCAGTAGTAGCAGGAGCAGCAGGAGCCGAATTGAGTACCAATATTGTACTCATTTTGGGATTTGCCAATTTGATTGCAGACGGTTTTTCCATGTCTGTTGGCAACTATTTATCGGTAAAATCCGAAATTGATAATTATCGAAGACACGAAAAAGTAGAGTATTGGGAAGTTGACAATTTACCCGAAAAAGAAAAGGAAGAAATTCGCGAAATATATGCAACCAAAGGTTTCGAAGGTCCACTGCTTGAAGAAGTAGTACGTGTAATAAGTAGCGATAAAGACCGTTGGGTTGACATCATGATGAAGGAAGAACTGGAAATGAACTTACCTGCCGAATCGCCTGTAAAAACAGCTTCAGTCACGTTCTTATCTTTCGTTGTAATCGGATTTATACCCTTGCTAACTTATGTGATTAATTTTTTCGGTTCAATGGAATCAAATATGTTGTTTCCTTTGAGTTGTTTGTTTACAAGTCTTGCTTTTGTGCTAATCGGATATCTAAAAAGTTATGTGAACGATACCAACAAACTAAAAAGTATCATTGAAACCCTGTTGTTGGGAGGAATAGCGGCAACATTATCATATTTTGTGGGCGATGTTTTGGAAAAATTGCTGAGTTAAGCAATATAATCTCTAATCCCTGTTTTACAATTCATTCAGTCTTATTTATCAAGATAAAACAGACAAATGCAGGATGACAATACAACATCACCAACAGGAAGAATACATGGATTATCTTATTTTAGCTGTAAAAACAGGTCTATGAAAGGAATCATACTGGCCGGAGGATCGGGCACACGCTTATACCCCATTACGAAATCTATCAGTAAACAAATTATGCCGGTTTACGATAAACCGATGATTTATTACCCGCTTTCCATTCTGATGAAAGCAGGTATCAGGGAAGTGCTTATCATATCCACACCGCGGGATTTACCGGTATTTAAAGATTTGCTGGGTTCAGGCGAACAATTAGGTTGTAGCTTTTCATACACCGTTCAGGAGCAGCCTAATGGTCTGGCACAAGCATTTGTATTGGGAGCCGATTTCATAGGTAATGAGAAAGTTGCCCTGATTTTGGGTGATAATATTTTCTCCGGAATGGGTGTTGGAGCATTGCTTAGAGCTCATAACAACCCGGATGGTGGAGTAATTTTTGCCTATCAGGTATCAGACCCACACCGCTACGGAGTAGTGACTTTTAATAATGAACAAATGGCTGTATCCATTGAAGAAAAACCTAAAAATCCAAAATCCAATTGGGCCGTTCCCGGATTGTATCTATACGATAATGAAGTTGTAGAAATTGCCAAGAATTTAAAACCCAGTATTCGTGGTGAATATGAAATTACAGATGTAAACCAAGTATATCTGAGAAAAGCTAAACTTAAAGTTGCCCGTTTTGAACGTGGAACAGCATGGCTTGATACCGGTACTTTTACTTCATTAATGCAAGCCAGTAATTTTGTTCAGGTTATTGAAGAAAGACAAGGCCTGAAAATAGGTTGCATAGAAGAAGAAGCCTTTCTTCAAGGATTTATTAACGAAAAACAATTACAAAAACTTGCTCAACCATTAATTAACAGTGGTTATGGCAACTATTTATTAAAGCTGTTAGAAAAGAATGAAAAAATTTAAAAGAAAAATACTGATTACCGGTGGTGCAGGTTTTATAGCAAGCTCATTGGCCGATTATTTACTGAACGATCCTGAGAATTTCGTGCTGGTACTTGATAATTTTCGTACAGGGAAAAAAGAAAATCTACCTCAAGAAGAAAAAGAAAATTACCGCTTTATAAAATGTGATATAAACCGCTATCAGGAAATTATGCCCATTATGGCATCCTACTCATTCGATTACGTCTTTCATTATGCTGCTGTAGTTGGAGTACAAAGAACCTTAAAAAACCCGGTAAGCGTGCTGCACGATATTCAAGGTATTCGCAATATGCTTGATTTATGCAAAAGCACAGGCGTTGACCGGATTTTCTATGCCTCCTCATCCGAAGTTTATGGTGAACCTGTTGAATTGCCACAAAATGAACTGACAACACCACTCAATTCAAGACTTCCTTACGCTATTGTTAAAAATGTTGGTGAAGCTTATTGCCGTTCTTATCAGCTTGAATATAATCTTAATTATACCGTATTCCGCTTCTTCAATACCTACGGCTCAAGGCAAAGCACTGATTTTGTAATGTCAAAATTTTTGAAAGCAGCACTAAACAATCAACCAATACATATTTTTGGTGACGGCAATCAAACCCGCACCTTTTGTTATATCCAGGACAATTTAGAAGCTACTACAGCTTGTCTGTTTCAAAATAAATTTATAAACGAAGTCGTGAATATAGGCAACGACAGAGAGTTTAGTATTAATAATTTAGCTAAGTTGATTGTAAAAATTTCCAATTCCAAATCAATCATTCATCATCAGGAAGCACTCAAAGAAGGCGATATGACCCGCAGACTTCCGGATATCACTAAAATGAAACAACTACTGAAGCGGCCTTTAGTTACAGTGGAAGACGGTATTCAGATATTGATTAAATCAGGAAAATTCACATCATAATGGCTCGGATTTTAGTAAGCGGTGGTTGCGGTTATATCGGTTCACACACGATTGTGGATTTGATTGAAAATGGTTATGAGGTAGTTTCGATCGATAATAATAGTCGTTCGTCTGCCAAGATTTTAAATAATGTAAAGCAAATTACAGGTGTTAGTGTAAAGAACTATTGTGTAAACCTATGCAACCGGAATGCTACCATGCGAAGCATTAGGCAAGCCGGTCCGTTTGATGGTATTATTCATTTTGCAGCTTTTAAATCAGTTCCTGAATCTACTAAGAAACCACTGCTTTACTATCATAATAATCTGCAATCTTTGTTAAATATCTTAAAAGCAATGCAGTCGTTTTCGATACCACATTTAGTTTTTTCTTCCTCTTGTTCGGTATATGGAAATCCGGAAAAACTACCGGTAACAGAAAAAACACCATTGGCAAAAGCAGAATCGCCATACGCTATGACAAAACAAATTGGCGAGAAAATAGCTTTTGATCATGCTGCCATAAACAAAGGATTTTATCTTATGCTTCGATATTTTAATCCTGTTGGAGCGCATCCTTCCGGTAAATTGGGTCAATTGCCACTTGAATCTCCTGAAAATTTAGGCCCTGTGATTACAGAAACGGCTATTGGTAAACGAATAAAACTAACGGTATTCGGAAATGACTATCCCACCAAAGACGGTACCTGTGTGAGGGATTATATTCATGTTATGGATGTGGCTCATGCACATACATTGGCATTCAAATATCTTGCTGCCCAAACGAAACCAATC
>JAJRWN010000017.1 GCA_024276745.1 Bacteroidota bacterium | reverse complement strand
GAAGATTCTGTTCATGCAGGCTGATGATTATTCCTATTTTTGAATCATGCAGCAAATCCGGCCGGTATATATTTTTTTAATAAGCCTTGCACTTATCTTCTTCATTCAATGTAAAAATTCTTCAAAGCATACTCCCTCCTCATCAGCCTATCTTAATCTTTCTGACAGCGTTTCTTATATCGGTAAGGAAGCTTGTAAAGTATGTCATGAGAAAGAATATTCCACTTTTATGCAAACAGGTATGGGCCAGTCTTTTGACAAAGCTACCCGCCATAAATCTGCTGCCGATTTTAGTCATAATCCTGTTGTTTACGATTCATTGAGAAATTTTTATTACCATCCCTTTTGGCAAGGCGACACCATGAAAATAGAAGAATACAGATTGTATGATTCAGACACTATATATAAACGCGTAGAAAATATTTCATACATTGTCGGTTCGGGGCATCATACCAATTCACACATGATTAGTATAAACGGATTCGTATATCAGGCACCACTTACCTATTATACACAGGAAGGTCGGTGGGACTTGCCACCGGGTTTCAAGAAAGCTCTTCAGGCCCGGTTCGACCGGCCTATAAAGTTTGAATGTATGACTTGTCATAACGGTTTGCCTGAATTGGCCTATGGCAGTGAAAATAAGTTTGTTAGTGTTCCTTCGGGTATTGCATGCGAACGATGTCACGGCCCCGGAGCTCTTCATGCAAGGCAAATGAAACAAGGTCATGGTGTTGACACGGCTAGCCGGATTGACCGGACTATTGTGAATCCGAAAGATTTATCAATCGCACAGCAAATGAGCCTGTGTCAGCGTTGTCATTTACAAGGGCCTACGGTATTGAAAAAAGGAAAAAATTTCATGGATTTTAAAGCTTCCATGAATCTTGGTGATATCATGGATGTTTTCTTACCCGAATACGAACATCCATCTAGCAGTTTTATTATGGCTTCTCATGCCGACCGCTTGCGACAAAGTGCCTGTTATGCCGGAGGAGGCTTGAGCTGTGTTAATTGTCATAATCCGCATGCTCAAAATACTGAATCGCAGCGTAAACAATTTCAAAATGCTTGTCTTTCCTGTCATCAACGCAAGAATTGCACCGCTCCCGAATCAAATTATGATGATATTACCTGTTTTAGCTGCCACATGCCTAAATCTCCAAGTATTGATATTCCACATGTTCATATCACCGATCATAGAATACAAAAAACCGGAAAATCAGCAGAAAAGAATTATAATACAAATTCTTTTAAACGCCTCAAATGTATGACTACCGAACATCCGGATGCTCTGCTGATGGCCAAAGGATATCTTCGCTTTTATGAAGGCTTCAACAGCGATGATGTTTTTCTTGATTCTGTAAAATATTTTTTAGATAAAGTTTCTTCTCAAAGCAGTCAATTGCTCGAAAGCAAAGTTCATTATTATTATCTCAAACAAGATTGGAATTCTATTACCGCTATGGTTCAACGGAATCAAGTAAAGAATATTGATGACCCATATACCCTATACCGTATAGGTGAAGCTTTTTACCGTTTGAAAAATTATGATGATGCCTTGATTTTTACCCGGAAAGCATACTCACTCAAACCATTGATTCCGGCCTTTGCCAATCGTTTGGGAAGTTTGTACATTCTAAAAGGAAACTTTACAAAGGCTCAGGATGTATTTGAAAAATGTTTAAGCAATATTCCCGTTTATGTACCGGTATTGAGTAACCTTGGCATTCTGCAAGTGAATACCGGAAGTTTTGATACAGGTATTAAAATGCTAAAAAGAGCTTTGGCACTGGATCCGGATTACAAACTGGCTTATCAAAATCTGGTAAAAGCCTATATGAGCCGTTTCGACAAGCAAAACGCAATGAAATCAATAGATATTTGGTTATTGAATATGCCGGATGATACCGATGCTTTGAATTTGAAAAAATCAATCAGCAACTGATGAGAAGACGGAAGAATAAATGGATAATCAGAATGTATATCTTCACTATTGTGGCCTTGATTGTATTGGGCTGGGCCGGGAGAAAATATTATCGCATGGTTTTCTCTGCGAACGTCATAAAACCGGCTGTCATTTATCTGCGACCCGGTCTCAATTTCGAACAAGTGGATTCTTTGTTATTGGCCAGACAAATAATTCAGGATGATGATGCTTTTCGCTTTACGGCAAAACTCATGAAATATCCGGGGCATATCAGGGCAGGTAAATACACCTTGACAGAAGGCATGAGCAACCGTTCAATGCTTAATCTGCTTCGCACGGGCTCTCAAACTCCGGTCCGCCTGGTGATTAACAAAAAACATACGCTCGATGAATTGGCCGATTACTTGTCTCCTCAATTTTATTTTTCAAGATCAGCATTTATACAAAGCCTGTACGATACTACTTTAATCCACAATTTGGGATTTAACGAACAGACATTAATTGCGATGTTCTTACCCAATACCTACGAAGTTTGGTGGACTACAAGTCCTGAAGATTTACTTCGCAGAATGAAAAAGGAATATGATCGATATTGGAATGCAGAACGCTTATCCCTGGCCAACGCAGAGCAATTAAACCCGGTTGAAGTGATTACTCTGGCTTCCATAGTGGATGAGGAAACGGCTAAAAACGATGAGAAAGCTACGGTAGCCGGTTTATATCTCAATCGTTTAAGACGAAATATTCCTTTGCAATCAGATCCAACGCTGAAATTTGCCCATCAACATTTTGAATGGAAAAGAATTTACAACCGGCATAAAAAAATTGTGAGTCCCTATAATACTTATATGTTTTCGGGGCTACCTCCGGGGCCTATTTGTATCCCTCAGCTTAGCTCAATTGAAGCAGTTCTGCATGCCGAGAAAAATGATTATATCTTTATGTGTGCCAAAGAAGATTTCTCGGGTTATCATAACTTTGCCCGAACCAATGCTGAACACGAACGAAACCGGCAAAAATATATCCGTGCATTAAATGAAAGAGGAATCAAATAGAATGTTTACACATAAAACACTGAAAAGGGTTCGTTATGGCGAAACCGACCAAATGGGCTTTTTGTATTATGGGCATTATGCCATGTATTACGAAATTGGCCGGGCAGAAGCTTTACGGTCATTAGGCTATACCTACCGGGCTTTGGAAGAAAGTGGTATTATGATGCCTGTTCTGGAATTTAAATCAAAATATATCCGGCCTGCCCGCTATGATAATCTGATTACTATAGTGACCATTTTAAAGGAATTACCGGCTAATAATCGTATCATATTCAATACCGAACTGTATAACGAATCGAAAGAATTGTTAAATTTCGGTGAAACAATTCTTGCATTTATCAATTCCAATAGTAGGAAAACGTGTGAAATTCCGGCTTATTTGCTTGATTTATTCAAGCCTTATTTTAATTAGCTAAGTATGGGCAGCCCCATTTTTTTTCGTAAAATAATTCAACGCATTACCGAAAAATCGAGGCATGTATCATTTCCCGGATTCAATAAAGTGCCTATCTACGATGTAAGTGTTTTTTTTATTCGTGAAGTGCAAAACGATCGTTTTACGATAAGAGCTGCCGCTATTGCCTTTTATCTGATGCTGGCTTTATTTCCCGGTATTATTTTCTTATTTACCCTGGTTCCTTATATTCCTGTGGAAGGTTTCCGGGATACGATGCTCAATGAATTGCAATCTGTTATGCCGCAAACGGTTTTTGCTTTTTTGCATTCGGCTATTGAAGATATCGTGAGTGTTCAGAGAATTGATGTGCTAAGTATTGGATTTTTATCAGCATTTTTCTTCTCTACCAATGGGGTTATCGCTATTATGACAGCTTTTGATAAAAGCAGGAATTTACCCCAGTTTAAGCGTTGGAAATTTTTCTACAAACGTTGGATAGGCATTAAGCTCACCTTTTTTCTTTTCTTCCTCTTGATGATGTCGGTGGGCTTAATCATCGGCTGGAATGCCATTGTAGGTCTGGCTTCCGAGTATTTCACCTGGTTTAATGCTTATACCCGCTTTGCTTTATCGCTTTTTCGATGGATATTGGTTTTAGCCTTGTTTTTTTTATCTATTGCAACGATTTATTACTATGGCCCTTTGAGAATCAATAAGTGGAAGTTTATCTCTACCGGTGCCACGGTAGCCACCATTCTCTCCATCTTTACTTCCCTGATTTTCTCCTGGTTGGTGAATCATTTTAATCTGTATAACAAAATCTATGGCTCTATTGGTGCTTTATTGGCAGCTATGCTTTGGTTTTATCTCAATGCGCTTGTTCTGCTGATTGGTTTCGAACTGAATACGGCTATCGATCAGAAAAAAAATCTGATTGAATAATCATAAGGTGTATAGCTGATTTTTAGCTTATTTTGTTAACGATTATCTTTTCTTTTCTCTCATTTTTCTCCAATTACTTTGCGTAATATCATTTTGCTGCTTATTTATTTGTTTCGAATCTTGCTGTTGTTTCAAATGGTAAAGCGACAGCAAGGCAGCCAATTGTTTATGGGTTTTATTGCTTGATGTTCTGGTATTCACAAAGTACTTATCTACAAAATGAGTATCGTAGCTGCCTGAACGGAAAGCTTGGTGTTGCATTACGAAAGCGCCAAACGGCAGGGTAGTAGCCACCCCGGCAACTTCATATTCACCAATGGCACGCAGCATTTTATCCATAGCTTGTTCCCGGTTGGTTGCCCAAACGATTAGTTTGGAAATCATCGGATCATAATAAACAGGTATATCCATACCTTGTTCAAATCCATCATCAACCCGTACTCCGGGACCGCCCGGATGTACATAGGTGCGCAAATTACCTGTATCGGGCATAAAATTTTGATAAGGGTTTTCGGCATATACGCGTAGCTCAATCGCATGCCCATGGGCAATGATATCTTTTTGATCAAACGGAAGTGGTTTTCCTTCGGCTACCCGTATTTGTTGTCTTACCAGATCAATACCGGTAATCATTTCGGTTACAGGATGTTCTACTTGAAGGCGGGTATTCATTTCAAGAAAATAAAACTTTTGTTTGTCATCGAGCAGAAACTCAACCGTACCGGCACCGGTATATCCACAAGCTTTTGCTACCGAAACAGCCGCATTACCCATTTCTTTTCTCAGCCGCTCGTTCATGAACGAAGCGGGTGATTCTTCGATAACTTTTTGATGTCGCCTTTGGATACTGCACTCGCGTTCATACAAATGGATTACATGACCTTGATTATCAGCAAGTATTTGAAATTCAATATGTCTGGGCGATTCCAGGTATTTTTCTATAAAAACCGAACCATCGCCAAAAGCGGAACTTGCTTCATTTACCGCCAACTGTAAAGATTCGGCCAGGTTGCTTTTGTTATACACGATGCGCATTCCCTTTCCACCGCCTCCGGCAGAAGCTTTGATAAGCAATGGAAAACCAATTTCTACAGCCATGGCTTGCGCTTCTTTCAAATTTGAAATGGCATGATCGCTGCCGGGAATCATGGGAATATCGTATTTCGAAACCGCTTCTTTAGCGGCAAGCTTTGAACCCATAATTTTAATGCTCGAAGGTGAGGGACCAATAAAAATAATCCCGGCTTCAGCTACCGCATTGGCGAATCCGGCATTTTCTGATAAAAACCCATATCCGGGATGAATGGCATCGCTACCCGATTTCCTGGCAATTTCCAATATTTTATCCTGTCTTAAATAAGATTCATCGGCAGGAGCAGGACCGAGTAAATAGGCTTCATCGGCATGCCGTGTATGTAGTGCCTTGCGGTCGGCTGCAGAATAAACTGCTACCGTTTTAATACCCATTTCCTGAGCAGTACGAATAATACGCATGGCGATTTCACCCCGGTTGGCAATTAATATTTTTTTAATGTTCTTCATCAGTTGCTAAAATAAATAAATTGCAAAGCAGTGACATTATTCATGCAGATTATTGATGAAAATCACTTCAACGAGGATTTAAAATATTGTAACTTTGCTGACTAATTTATTCTGATGCAATTGCTTACGGAAATTACTTACCTGATGCGTAAAGATATAAAACTTGAATGGCGTCAGAAATATGCTTTCTACGGAATTTTGCTCTATGTGATTTTAGTGGTTTTTATTGCTTATTTGTCTTTTGCCAGTGTGGCTGCCCAAACCTGGGTTACCCTGTTTTGGATTATCATGCTTTTTACTGCCGTTAACACCATTACTAAAAGCTTTGTACAGGAAGGAAGAAGTTTACAATTGTATTATTATGGTATTGCTTCTCCACAGAGTATTGTATTATCTAAAATGATTTATAATACTTTGTTGATGCTGCTTATTTCTGCCATCACCTTGGTATGTTATCGCTATGTATTGGGTTTTCCATTGATTCATCCGTGGATTTTTTTATTAGCTGTGGGTTTGGGTTCCATAGGGTTTTCACTCACCTTTACCCTTATGGCGGCCATTGCTTCTAAAGTAGGCAATAATATGGCGCTAATGGCTATTTTGAGTTTACCCGTTTTTATTCCCATGATGCTTATGCTTTTGGCTTTAGCCAGAATGTCGCTGACTGTACAAATTGACAATATTGAAATTTATAAAAATGTACTGGCTTTGGTCGCTTTCAATGCTATTGATTTGGGGCTTGCCATGATATTATTTCCTTACCTTTGGCGCGATTAAAAAAACGAAAGATTATCATGAGCTTTTATTTTAAAAACTGGTGGAAATATTTGAGTGGAGTGCTTATTGCTTATGCCATTGTGATGGGATTTCTAATAAAAGTACCGGCACTTCCTGTGCTTAACGAAACCATTCGTAATCTTTTCTTCCATGTACCCATTTGGTTTGCCATGATGATATTATTAGTTATTTCATTGGTCAACGGTTTAAAATACTTATCAACCGGCAATATGAAAAACGATTACCTGTCTGTTGAAATGGCAAGGGTAGCTATTGTATTCGGATTACTTGGATTTGCTACCGGTACACTTTGGGCAAATTATACCTGGGGTTCGGTAAGCGACTGGTTGGTCAAAGACCCTAAAGTATTGGGCTCTATGCTGGGGATGTTGGTTTATTTTGCCTATTTCGTCTTGAGAGGTTCTATTAATAATGAAGAACAAAGAGCAAAAATATCGGCTGTTTATAATGTATTCGGTTTTGCTATGTTCTTTATTTTTATTTGGATTACACCGCGACTTACCGATTCGCTGCATCCGGGCAATGGAGGCAATCCCGGCTTCAATGCCTATGATATGGATTCTAAATTAAGATTGGTGTTTTATCCTGCTGTTATCGGATATACTTTATTGGGCATTTGGATTGGCAGCATTTTATTTAGAATGAGATTGATTAATGAAAAATTTGAAAACGATTGATTATGAGAAAAAAATCATACTTGTTTGTTTTGTCAATATTTGTACAAATAGGACTATTTGCTCAGCAGGATTCAGGCATTGAAATGGCTGATGTATTGCGGTCGAACGGAAAAATTTATGTCGTTGTATCCGTTTTGCTGATTATTTTTATCGGAATATTTCTCTATCTGTTGAGTATTGACCGGAGATTAAAGAAAATGGAATCAGATAATGATTAATTATTTTTAAATTGTTATTTAACATAAAAAACGAAATGTCAGACGGGAATTTGAAAAAAGAGACAAGCTTCTACCAAAATGTAGAATCTTATGTCGAAAAAGCGGCAAAATATTTAAAATTGCCGAAAGGATTGATTGGTCAGATTAAAGAATGCAATTCGGTTTATAAAATGCATTTTCCAATCAAGATCAAGGGTGAATATCAGGTTATCGAAGCCTACAGGATTCAGCATAGTCATCACCGGGTGCCTACAAAAGGCGGAATACGTTTTTCGCTCGGAGTCAATCAAGATGAAGTGATGGCCCTGGCTTCGTTGATGACTTACAAATGTGCTATTGTAGATGTCCCCTTTGGAGGAGCAAAAGGAGGGATAAAGATTGACCCAAAATCTTATTCACAAAATCAATTGGAACGTATTACCAGACGCTATACGGCCGAATTAATTAAAAAGAATTTTATCGGTCCTGCTATTGATGTTCCTGCTCCCGATTATGGTACCAATGCCAAAGTAATGGGTTGGATATTAGATACCTACCTGTCATATAATCCCGATCAGATTGATGCTTACGGATGTGTAACCGGTAAACCGGTTGGTTTGAACGGCATCAGAGGCCGCACAGAGGCTACGGGTTTGGGCGTGTTTTATGGTATCCGGGAAATGATGAAGAAAAAATCTGAAATGGCCAAATTAGGCTTGAGCACCGGTATAAAAGGAAAAACTTTTGTGGTGCAAGGGCTCGGCAACGTAGGTTATTATGCAGCTAAATTTATGATTGACGAAGGGGCTGTTTTGGTAGGCGTATGCGAATACGAAGGCTCTATTTACAATGCAGAAGGCATCAATTTGACTGCTTTGATGAAACATCGCAAAGAAACGGGTTCGATTATGGGTATGCCCGGATCGACTGATTTGGAAGATCGTACCAAAGCAATGGAGATGCCTTGCGATATATTGATACCTGCTGCTCTTGAAAATCAAATAACGGCTGAAAATGCAGGACGTATTCAAGCTAAAATTATTGGCGAAGCAGCCAATGGACCTACTACCCCTGATGCAGATGAAATTCTTATTGATAAAGGCGTTTTGATTATTCCGGATATGTATCTGAATGCCGGTGGTGTTACGGTTTCGTATTTCGAATGGTTGAAAAACCTGTCGCATGTACGCTTCGGAAGAATGGACAAGCGTTTTACACAATCTTCTTACATGGGCATAGTGGAATCGGTTGAGAAAATGACCAATAAAAAACTCAGTCTGAAAGAAAAAAAGGTACTTACTCATGGTGCCGATGAGATTGATTTGGTTTATTCTGGCCTGGAAGAAACCATGATTGAATCTCTGGAAGCCATTATGAATACCTGGAAGAGAAATAAACAGGTCAAGGATATGCGCACAGCCGCCTATGTAGTTGCGCTGAGCAAAGTGGCCGATGCCTATATTTCCATGGGTATCTTTCCTTGATAAAAATTATTCGATTATGCTAAAGAAGGGAGCTGATGAAGCTCCCTTTTGCTTTGTAACGCTTTTATAAAGTATGCTCCCGGAGTTGATAGGTATATGCTTCTTTCAAGCTATCCGGGCTTTTGTTATAACAGCTGATATATTGTCCGCAATTACTGCCGATTTTGTTTTCTTCCCATTCTCCGGTATTGAGAATAACTTCAAAACCAAGTGCTTTGAATAGCTGAATCATCATCGGTTGCTCCTGTTTTTGCAAGCTCGATTGAAGATGATTTTCTTGTGCTTTATAGGTAGGGTTTAGGGGACTGAGCTTGATGATAAAATATTCCGGTGAAAAATATTTTGCAACAACATGTTCATCCAGAGGAAGGCTTTTGGATAACACGAAATTAAGTGTAATTTTTTTTCCTCCCCGGTCGAAGAATTTTTCACCATAAGCGGCCATTTGCTCAAATGGCCAGGTTTTTACCGGTATCAGCCAATTTCTCTTTTCTAAATCGCTGGTGTGAATAGAGAATTGAAATTGAAAATGCTCCCGGTACTGCGTTTTTTTAATGTGCAAGAGCTTCTCGAAAAAAGCTTCTGTTCCGCAGGGAGCAACGGTAGAAACAGAAGGTATAAATCCGGGTATATCATACAAAGAGGGCAATTCTTCCAAAACATCGAGTACGGCAGGATTGAAGCTTGGCTCGCCCATACGAGCAAACTGAATTTTAAACTTTTTCACCCTTACGAAAGCATCCGGATAATATAGTCTGATTAGAAAATCAATTTGGTCAATCAGTTCTTGTTTTGAAATTTTTCCGTGATAATGATTACCGGCATCGCAAAAAGCACAGGCGACCGGGCATCCGTAAAGGGTTGATATAATCAATACCCATTTTTCATCCCGCTTGAATGGTGGCTGCAGTGATTCTACAAATTCAAGCAATTTCCCCTTGGCCGTTTTGGCAAGAAATACTGTAGCTAATCCTTTCTTTCCTGTTTCAGCAATTATTTTCATATAGTTTTGAATTCATCGATTGATAAATTTTCATGGCAACTTTTATCCCGTCACCACTGGCTATGGCGGCCTGCCTGTAAAGGCCGTTTTTTACATCACCGGCAAAATAGAGTTTGCTTTTGTTCGATTGCGTGCTCCCTTTTCGGGTCAATAATTTGTCGTCCATAAAATCAAGGGCAGCCTTTCGCCCAATGGCAAACAATAAATAATCAGTATCTATTTCTATGCTTTTTTTACGATGTGTGCAGTGTGCTTTTAATCCG
>JAJRWN010000016.1 GCA_024276745.1 Bacteroidota bacterium | reverse complement strand
TATTACACAATATTAATCCCAGCAAAAGATGGTATTCAGTTTGAATTTTACAGAAATAAAGAATTCTTTGAAATTCTTTTTGAAGAAGGAATTGACATAGCTAAACCTTCAATTAAGATAAAAATGAATAATCTTTCCTCGCATTTACCTGTAAATTATGCTATTCTATTTATTGGAAGTAGTAGTAAAAGCAGAAAGTGGAAAGTTGAAAATTTTATTGAAATAGGCAAGTATCTCAAAAATAATTTTCAATTTAACATTGTTTTATGTGGCTCTCAGAATGATTTCATTGATGCTCAAACATTTAGCGATTTAGCTGATTATAAATATTTAAATTTAGTTGGTAAAACATCATTAATAGAACTTTCCATTTTAATTAATAATTGTGAAATATTAATTTCAAATGAAACATCTGCACCACATATTGCAGTTGCTGTCAATCTAAAGAACATATTTGTTGTCTCTAATGGGAATCATTTTGGCAGATTCACTCCATATCCTAAAAAAATTACTGATAAATACCATGTAATTTTTCCACCTTTAATTGAGAAAGATTTGTTTGATATTGACTCATTAATTGGTAAATATGGTGCAAGTAGTTCTTTGAATATTAATGGTATCACAGTTGAAAGGATGAAAGAGGAATTGAACAAAGTTTTTTTGTATAAACTATAGGGGCTAAATCATTCATCGTTACCTTCTATTGACCGGAATCATTAGCACAAAAATAGTAATTTTGTCCTAAGCGAAACCGCTAGGGGCAAACCCCAAAAACCGATTTAAATCTTGAAGTATAAACCCATGAAAACAGCATTAATCACCGGTATAACGGGGCAGGATGGCGCTTATCTGGCGGAATTACTGCTGGGCAAAGGCTATACAGTGCATGGCATCAAGCGCAGGAGTTCCCTGTTGAATACCGCCCGAGTCGATCATCTGTATCGCGATCTGCATGAAGAGGATGTGCACTTCCAGATGCATTATGGCGATTTGACGGATGCCACCAATCTGATCCGCATTATCCAGGAAGTGCAACCCGCTGAAATCTATAACCTCGGGGCCATGTCGCATGTGCAGGTGAGTTTCGAAATGCCGGAATATACCGCCAATACCGATGCTTTAGGGACTTTGCGATTGCTAGAAGCTATCCGTATTTTGAACCTGACGGATAAGGTACGTTTTTACCAGGCTTCCACCTCCGAACTATTCGGTAAAGTGCAGGAAAGTCCGCAAACGGAAAAGACCCCTTTTTATCCGCGTTCGCCCTATGCCGTGGCTAAGCTCTATGCCTATTGGATGACGGTACATTACCGCGAAGCTTACGGAATGTATGCCGCCAACGGTATTTTGTTTAATCATGAAAGCCCGATTCGTGGCGAGACTTTCGTATCGCGCAAAATCACACGGGCGGTAGCCCGGATTGCCCTGGGTTTGCAAGAAAAATTGTATATCGGCAACCTCGATGCGAAGCGAGACTGGGGGCATGCCAAAGACTATGTAGAACTCATGTGGCTGATGCTGCAACAGGATAAAGCCGGTGATTTTGTGATTGCCACCGGACAAACTACTTCAGTCAGGGATTTTGCCAAAATGGCTTTTGCCGAAGCCGGTATCGAAATTACATTCAGTGGCAGCGGCCTGAAAGAACATGCCATTGTGAAACATAGCCGCAACCGGGAGCACAAATATTTGGAAGGCCGGGTGGTTTTGGAAGTAGATCGAAAATATTTCAGACCCACAGAAGTAGATTTTTTATTGGGTGATGCAAGTAAAGCCAAAGCACAATTGGGCTGGCAGCCGAAACACAATATTCAGGATTTGGTAGCCGAAATGGTAGCTGCCGATTTAAAATTATTTGCCCGGGAAAAATATCTGAAAGAAGGCGGGCATGAAATCACTTCAAGCCCCGATTAATCTGTAATTGATGAAAAAAAGCGATAAAATATATATAGCCGGACACCGGGGCATGGTAGGCTCTGCCATCCTGCGCCTTTTGAAAGCTTCGGATTATCAGCACTTGGTATATCGCAATTCCCAGGCCCTGGATTTACGCGATTCTGTTGCAGTGAATCGATACTTTGAAGCAGAAAAACCCGGATATGTTTTTCTCGCTGCAGCGCGGGTAGGTGGTATTTGGGCTAATCAAAACACTCCGGCCGATTTTATTTATGATAATTTGATGATTCAAAGCAACGTCATGCATGCTGCTTACCGCTATGGCGTAAAAAAATTGTTGTTTCTGGGTTCATCCTGTATTTATCCGCGGCTGGCCCCGCAACCCCTGAAAGAGGAATATTTGTTAAGCGGCCCGCTGGAGTCAAGCAATGAAGCCTATGCCGTTGCTAAAATTGCCGGTATTAAAATGTGTGAGGCTTATCACCGGCAATATGGCTGTAATTTTGTTTCGCTGATGCCCACCAATTTGTATGGCCCCAACGACAACTATGACCCCGAAACCAGCCATGTTTTTCCGGCTCTGCTGAGCAAAATACACCGGGCCAAAATAAATGGGGAAGCAAAGGTGAATATTTGGGGCAGTGGTCAGCCTATGCGCGAATTTTTGCATGTGGACGATCTCGCTGAAGCGTGTATTTTTGTGATGCAAAGCAAGCAGTGTCCAGCCCTGCTAAATGTGGGGACGGGAAAAGATATCAGTATTCTGGATTTGGCCCGTTTAATGGCCGGTATTATTGGTTATGAGGGTGACTTTGTGTTTGATCGAAGCAAACCGGATGGTACACCCCGGAAATTATTGGATGTGAGTAAGATAAATTCTTTAGGATGGAAATATAAGATTCCTTTTAAAACAGGAATGTATAATGTTTATCAAGCTATAAAAGATCAATTGTAAAACAAATGATAAGATGGATTTAACTTACATAAAGAATAAAAAAATTGTACTAACCGGTGCAAGTGGCTTTTTAGGTAAAAAAGTGACTAAAAAATTGGTAGAGCTTTTACCAGATGCAAGTAAATTAGTGAGTTTAAATTCAAAAGATTATGATCTTCGGCTTATAGGACAAGCTTTTGATATGGTTGAAACCCATCATCCTGAAGTAATTATTAATCTAGCTGCCAGATTAGGTGGAATTGGTGACAACCGGAATTTTCCGGCTTCCTATTTTTATGACAATCTAATGATAGGTATTAATATGATAGAGGCTGCCAGAATATTTGGAGTGGATAAGCTGATTAATATTGGAACGGTTTGCAGCTATCCTAAAAATGCGCCTGTTCCTTTTAGAGAAGAAAATCTTTGGGATGGGTTTCCAGAAGAAACCAATGGAGCTTATGGCATATCTAAACGAAGCAATATGGTTTACTCTCAGGCTGTTTTTAAGCAATATGGCTTTAAGACAATAAATCTTGTATTAACTAACTTATATGGTCCGGGTGACGATTTCAGAGATGCGACATCACATGTTATACCGGCCATCATAAAAAAGATTGTAAGTGCTAAAGAGGAAAAAGCAACAAGCATTACGGCATGGGGTGATGGCTCACCATCCAGAGATTTTCTTTTTGTGGAAGATGCTGCAGAAGCAGTAATAAAAGCTGCCGAATATGGCAATGACCCAGAACCCATAAATATTGGCTCTGGGCAAGAAGTGAAAATTAGGTATCTGATAGAACAAATTGCCAGGCTATTGGAATATGAAGGAGAAATACGATGGGATACCAGTAAACCGAACGGGCAGCCAAAACGATATCTGGATACAAGCAGGGCAAAAGAAAGAATATATTTCGAAGCTCAAACAAGTTTTGATCAGGGGCTGAATAAAGTGATTGAGTATTATTTGACCAATCGGACCCATATCGATAAAGAAGGTGAAAAGTTTAAAGATTTTAGTCCTTTCGATGATTTAAGCCGCAATACTTAACAATAACATACTCCTGAAATCAATGCTTAAACAATATTTTCGGATTAAGAAACTCCTAACATTCATTCCCGGGATCAAGGCTAAAAGGCAATTTATTTTTATTGCTATTCTCAGCTGTATTTCCGGCACCTTAGATATATTAGGCATTGCTTCTCTATTGCCTGTTCTCTTTATTACGATAAATGAACAGGCAATAAAAGAAAATGCGCTGATCAGTCAGCTGTATGGCTTTTTTAATTTTAGTTCCAGACAACAGTTTATCTATGTAGTGATTGCTTTATTTTTAATGCTGATCATTATAAAAAATATGGTCGGTTTATTAATCAGCTATATCCAATATAAGTATGCCTATAAAACAGGTCGTAGCATATCCGGAAAAATTTTTCTTGATTATTTTAATAAAGGTTTTTTGTTTGTTACCAATGCGCAGCATGTGGATTTATGGCGTGACCTTATGGTGAACCCTTATGTATTTTCTAGCGGTATCCTTCTACCGTTTTTCTTATTGATTAGTGAATTGTGGGTTATATTTTTAATTGTAGCAGCTATTTCATTCTATAATTATCAAATTTTATTGCTGGTTTTAATTACCATACTACCGCTCACCATTTTTTTTTATATCCGGGTAAAAAACAAGGTTCAAACGTTAGGGGAAGAAAAGAACCGAATATATTCAACATCCAATAAAGTTATTTTGAATACGCTTAATGGGTTTTCAACAATACTTTTAATGCAAAAACAATATTTCTTCCGGAAAGATTATTTACAAAAAAGAAAAGCTTTGGATAAAAATGAAATCCTAACTGCATTATTCAATCTAATGCCTTTGAGGGTAATAGAGCTTATAACCATGTTGTCAATAATGTCTGTATTGGTCTATTTTATAGTTACTGATACCGCAAGTGCTTATATTATTACTTCCTTAGGCGTTTTCGGTGCTTCGGCATATCGTTTATTGCCCTCCATCAACAGGATAATAAGCTCTCTGATAAAAATAAAAAACAGCAGCTTTGTCTTTTCAGTACTTGAACGGTTTGAAACAGATTCCGGTTTAAAACAAATAAATGAAAAAAATGAGCAGAAAATCAAATTCGAAAAAAAGATTTCCATCGAGCATATTTCCTTCAGTTATCCCAAAAAATCGAATAATGTAATCAACAATTTATCCTTGTCGATACCTAAAGGAGCATGTATCGGGATTGTCGGTGAATCCGGAGCAGGGAAAAGTACTTTAGTAAATTTGCTATTGCGCTTTGTTACTGAAAAGGAAGGTGAGCTCAAGGTAGATGGAATCAGAATAAATAAGGATAATGAAAATGCCTGGCGAAAAATCATAGGATATGTACCCCAGGATGTATTCGTCATGGATGAACCACTTGTAAACAATATTGCTTTCGGTTTGCCTGATGAACAGGCGGAATTAAAAAAAGTAAACCTGGCATTGCAACAAGCTATGCTTATTGATTTTCTGAATTCATTGTCGAATGGTCTTGACACGAGCATGGGTGAATCAGGCAGTCGAATATCGGGGGGGCAAAAGCAGCGCATTGGTATAGCCAGAACGCTGTACCGGCAAGCTGATTTTTTAATTTTGGATGAGATTACCAGCTCCCTTGATACAGAAACCGAAAGAAGTATTCTCGAAACACTATCACAATTAAAAAAAACGGGTAAAACAATATTGATTATTGCTCATCGCCCATCCACTTTAAAATACTGCGACCTGATTTATAAAATTGAAAACGGTACCATTAAAACTTACTATACCTTTAGTGAATATCAAAAGCAAATCAATCAATAGATGAAAATCGGTATCATTGAACTAGATATTCCAAATCATTATTTGGCAGTCAATTCCATCGCGAAAATTTATGCTACTCAAAAGGAAAACGAGGTAATCATATTCACAAATGATGCCATATCCGGCTTATTATCGCCATTGACTAGCACGAATAAGAAGATTTCAATAGTAACTATGCAAAAAAAGCAAACTATACTGGCTTTCTTTCTTCAAATTAATGATTTCCATCTAGATAGAGTGCATATCGTTTCAGCATATTTCAATTTTAAGGCCTACGCTAATCATCAATTTAATTGCCCTGTTTATCTTGGAATTCATAATGAATATAAAAGTTGGTTTTATAAAAACCTGATAAAAGGGTTTCAAATTGTGCTTATCAAAAGTCATCTTGGGTTGAACAGAGATCTTATTTATAATCTAAGAAAAACAATTTGGCGAGAGATCAGATCACTATACTATCGAAGAAAGATTTTACATAATACTCTTATAAAAGGTGGTAAAATTGTTGTTTACGGACCCAATATCGAAAGAGAAATAGTCAGATTTGTGCATGCAAAGCAAGTCCTGCAAATACCATTCGCTATTTACGAAGAATTAGATAAACAGTATGAGTTTAATCCACCTTCTAATAAATTAGTGATAGGTATTCCGGGTATTGTTGATAAAAGGAGAGATATTAAAGGACTCATCAATTTTTTAGCAGACAATAAAGAATACTTAAAAGAAGAAATGAAGTTTAAATTTATAGGTAAAATTGATAAATCAGATCCAATATTGCCGAGATTTAAATCTTTAATAAGACAAGGTTTTGATATAGAGTATAGTACAAACTATTTAAGTGAAATTGATTTTAGCAAGCAAATCATTTCATCAGACATACTTTTAGGAAACATACCGTTTTCTAATATTAAGGCGAAGAAAGCGATTGAAACAGGTGTGATTTACGCTATGATAAGGGCAGGTAAACCGGGTTTGTTCCCCTATGGTTATTTTTCATATTGTGAACTAAACGATTCCATTTTATATTATAATAATTATCATGATCTGTTTCAGATATTGATTAAGTTAATACATGGACATGGAATATTGGCTTCTCTAAAGCAAAATGCAATTAATAATTCCCGGAAGTTCACACCGAAAAATCTATATAATGTCTTACTATTTTCTTAATTCATCTGCTACTTTTCAAATCCGGTTTGCTCGTAGGTAAAGGAAGTGCATTTCAAATAACAGAAACCTACAAAATCGAATGGAAGTTCTCTACTATTTTATTTATAATACTAAGAAATGCAAATACTGAGCATCCTGATCTGAACCGGCCATTTAGTAGATTGCCGGAATAGATAAATATGAATGAATTTGATTAGATTTGTGTGAAGTGTACATGTGTAAATCAGAATATACTTTGAACTATGTTTAATTGATGCGTTTACTTTATTGGAAAAAGGTAATAAATACTTTAAATGAAAGTAGATTTATGAATATTATTCAAACACTTAGAGATTTCTATCGCATTGAGCAATTTCGCCCCAGTATTTTATCGATTATTATTAACCCTTATTATTTTAATAGAAAAGCAATCTATAATGGATTGAAACTTTTTTCTAAAAGATTAAATGGCAATTTATTGGATTTTGGATGCGGTACAAAACCTTATGAAGATTTGTTTGAGGTTGATTCATATACAGGGATCGACTTAGCTAACAATACAGGGCACAATTTATCAAAGGATAAAGTTGATGTTTGGTACGATGGCAATAAAATCCCATTTAATGACAATACATTTCAAAGCATTTATTCATCCGAAGTTTTTGAACATGTCTTTAATTTAAAAGAAATGCTTAGTGAAATTAATCGTGTTCATAAGCCTAATGGTTTGCTGCTAATAACAATGCCATTTGTTTGGCAAGAACATGAAATGCCGAATGATTTTGGAAGGTATACAACTGCAGGGATTAAAGAATTGCTATACAAGAATAATTATGTAATATTAGAGCATTTAAAAAGTCCTGGTTATTTTTTATCAATCGTTCAACTTCTTTCAGCCTATATTCATCATTCTCTCTTGCCAAAATCTAATTCTCTGAAATTATTATTTGCACCAATAATTATCTTCCCAATTAATTTATTAGGCGTATTTTTTAACTTTTTTCTACCAATAAATAAAACTATGTTTATAAACCATGTAATTCTGGCAAAGAATATAAAAGAATAGATTAAATGGAATGGGAAAGATTATCAAACTTTGAAACAAATAACCATCATAACACCTTCCTATAATCAAGCTCAATATCTTGAAAAAAGTATAGTATCTGTGCTTACTCAAAATATACCAAATCTTGAATACATTATCATTGACGGTGGTAGTACCGATGGCAGTATTGATATTATTCGGAAGTATGGGCATAAACTCAGCTATTGGATTAGCGAAAAAGATAAAGGCCAAAGTGATGCCATTAATAAAGGTTTAGGCAAGTCGCACGGTGAAATAATAAGCTGGCTGAATAGTGATGACCAATTGATGCCGGACACACTTCGGCATATTGCATCTTTATTTGAAAAACATCCTGATATTGCCGTTATTCATGGTAAAACACAATTATTCGGTGCTATAAAAAAACCGGTTATTCAGGGAGCTGCAGCTGATGATTTGGAAGAACGCTATCTGTCAGCAATACCCTTTCCTCAGCCCAGTAGTTTTTTTACAAGGGCTGCATTTGAAAAAGTAGGTTTTTTGAACGAATCACTGCATTTTGGTATGGACTATGATTTCTACGTTCGTATGGCATTGCAATTTAACTTTCTCAGCATTGAGGATGTGTTGTCAAAATACCTGCTGCACGCTCAATCAAAATCAGTTCGTTCGAGTGCTGCCTTTGCCAGAGAATGGTCGTGGGTATTCAGTAAAGTACTTCGCTCCCTGCCTTATACCGGGAATATTATCAATGACATGCAATTACTCTCTCTTTACCGGGAAGGGAATGATACTTATACTGTGATGAAATCGTATTCACAGGAATCTATCAGAAAAGCCTTTTATTATCATCTGTATTATCTGGTTGTGTTTTTGTATCAAGCCATTGAAAAGGGAAAAGTACAGGAAATAACTCATTATATTTATAAAACTAACCCAGATTTTTTACGGGCGCAAAAGCTTTCAAATATTTACTGGAAAACTAAATTACTCCCACATCGGTTTATTTCTCTGGGTCGCAAATTCACAAGATAATTATAATGCAATTTTCAGTAGTCATACCTACCTATAACCGGGCATCTTATCTCATAAAAACAGTTCAATCCGTTTTAGCACAAGACTATACTGATTTTGAACTAATAATCGTTGATGATGGCAGCACAGATGATACGGAACAGACCGTATTTAAACTTTACGACTCAAATCCCAAAGTCCGTTATTTCAAAACCATAAACCGCGAGCGGGGTGCAGCCCGAAATTTTGGATTTGAGCAAGCCAAAGGAGACTATGTTTGTTTTTTGGATTCCGATGATTTGTTATTACCTAATCATTTGAATGTATTAAGTAAGGCCATCAATAAAAATCCAACCGTCAATTTCTGGGTTACAAAATACCGGCTCAAGGGTCAGAAAGGAAAAGTTATTCAAAGCGGCATTTTAGCATTGCAGGAAGGTTTTAAAGATTACCGTTTATTATTGAAAGGTAATTATTTTGCCGCCCTGGTCTGTGTGAAAAGGGAAAATGATCAGTTGATTAAATTTATTGAGGATCGGCAATATAGCAGTATGGAAGACTGGATTTTTAATTTACAAAACGCCATGATCAATCCATTCTATTTGATTGATAAGCTGACCGTTGAAATGACTGACCATCCCGGACGATCTATGGCAGATAATAAATTGGTCATTGAGAAAAGGCTTTTGGCCATGAACTACTTGCTGGAAAATCTGGCATTGACTCAACAGGAGCAAAAAGTACTCAAAACCTATTCCTATATATTCTGCACTATTCATAGTATTTTAGAACATTCAAGGAAACCGGCATTACGCTATCTGGGCAAAGCCTTCAGGCAATCACCATTTAAAGGTCTTTATTTGTTTCTTTTGCTAAAAATAATAATTGGTCAAAAGCTGATAAAAGCAATTCATGGAAACGCATAATATCCTGATTCTTACTTACTGGTCGTATCGTGATCATTTGATTCAGGCCTATACCCTGCCCTATGTTCGGATTATCCGGAAATATGTACCGGAAGGAAGCCGGCTTTATCTGTTCACCCTGGAGCAGCCTGCTTATGCGATGACTCCTGAGGCAGTGGAGCAGGAAAAGGCTATGCTGAAGAAAGCGTCCATTATCTGGATGCCTTTTGCCTACCGGCCTTTCGGAGCAGGGATGGCTTTTCGCTGGTTGTTTTATTTGATGAAGCTGCTCCGGCTAATCCGCAGGGAGAAGATTCAAAGCCTGCATGCCTGGTGCACGCCTGCCGGAGCCATGGGCTATATCCTGTCGCTGCTTAGTGGTAAGGAACTGATACTGGACAGCTTTGAGCCGCATGCTGAACCGATGGCAGAGAGCGGCACCTGGAACCGGAAAGGACGCGCTTTTAAATGGCTGTTCGCGCTCGAAAAAAAACAAGTACAGCGTGCCACCCAGGTCATCGGATGTGTTGAATCCATGAAAAGCTATGCCAGGGAAAAATACCAAGTTGAGATTAGCCATTTCTATGTTAAACCGGCCTGTATTGATATAACCCGTTTTGAAAACCCCACACCATCATTTAAAGCTTTAAGACAATCATTAGGCTTAGAAGATAAAATCGTGGCTGTGTATGCCGGTAAATTTGGCGGTTCCTATTATTCCATAGAAAGCATACAGCTGCTCAAGTATGCTTTTGATTTCTGGGGTGATCGATTTCGTGCGATGATCCTTACAGGGCATGACCCTGCCATTATAGCAGATTGGGCACAAACCTATGGTTTACCTGCTCAAGCCATGATCATCAGGCAAGTGCCGTATGAGGATGTCCCTGCTTATTTATCAGCAGCTGATTTTGGACTGGTTCCTTTTATGCCTGTTCCCTCAAAGCGCTATGGCACGCCTATTAAAACAGGTGAATACTGGGCAGCCGGCTTACCGGTGGTCATTACACCTGAAATATCCGATGATTCGGAAATTATCACTCGGGAAAAAATAGGTGCGGTTGTTTCAGATTTTTCTAATCCCGATTTAGTACGGGAGGGCCTGCAGAAAATAGACAAGCTCTTAGCCGGTGACCGAAATGCTTTGAGGGGAAAAATCAGGCTAGTGGCAAACAAATACCGGAGTTTTGTGCTGGCTGAAGATGTGTACCGGGAAATTTACGGATAAAAAGATATGTCCAAGAAATTGAAAAATAGAACCAATTTATATTTCTGGGTGCAGCATGCACCGGGTCGCTCACCGGGACAACGTTTCAGGATTGAGCAGATAATGCCCTATCTGGAAGAAAGCGGTTACAAACTTCACTATTCAAACTTACTGAATAAAAAAGAAGGTGAAAAACTATATCAACCCGGTGGCATTTTAAGTAAATTCTTCATCCTGTTTAAGTCTTTTTTTATTCGTTGCCGTGATGTCATCAAACTTAAAAAAGGAGAGATTCTTTTTATATACAGGGAATCATTTTGGTTGGGTACAAATTTTTTTGAGCGATTGGTAAAATGGAGAGGAGCCAAAATTATTTTTGATTTTGACGACGCCATTTGGATAGGCGATACTTCAGCAGCAAACAGGAAATTTGCCTTTTTGAAAAGACCTGCTAAAATCAAAACAACCCTTCGTTTATGTGATTTGGTAATAGCCGGCAATGCATTTTTGGCTGATTATGCAGGGCAATTCAGTCAAAAGGTAGTGATCATTCCCACGGTAGTGGATACTGAATTATATCAGAAAAGGGAAACGGAGACATCCGGCCACACCATTTGCATAGGCTGGACGGGATCAGAAACCACCGTCAAGCATTGGAAACTTTTAATTCCGGTATATTTAAAATTGGCAGAAAAATATGGTGAACGTATTCGCTTCAAAGTCATTTCAAGCCAAGAAGTTGAACAAGCAGCTCTTCTATTGACTTCTATTATCTGGAACAAGGAAGATGAAGTGGATCAGCTGCAAGATATTGATATAGGCATTATGCCACTACCAAATGATGAATGGGACAAAGGGAAATGTGGCTTTAAAGGTATTCAATACATGGCACTTGGGATACCGGCAGTGATGAGTCCTGTAGGGGTGAATACGGAGATTATTGAGGATGGGGTGAATGGCTTTTTGGCCGGAACGGAAGAAGAATGGATCAAGAAACTAAGTCTGTTGATAGAAGATGCCTCTTTGAGGCAGCGTTTGGGTCGGGCCGGCCGGCAGACGGTGGTAGAGCAGTATTCGGTGGTTTCGCAAAAAGAAAGGTATTTGGAGATTTTTAAATCGCTTTAAATATTGAGGCTATTTCTAAGACACTTTTTTGAGCCAAACTACTAATTGCATACCTGTATTTGATATTCGCATAATAGACTTCAGAGCAGGATTAAATATTTTGGGTAAATAAGTATCGCAAACAAAATATTCTTTGGCAGCAATCATATACTGATATTGTTGAGCATGTTGTTTAAATGACTCCGAATTAAATTCATACAGATGATAAGGGCTGTGCATCGGGCTTAAATTCCCAACATAGTCTAATCCGCGTATTTTATAACCAAGCCTAATTATTTTACT
>JAJRWN010000015.1 GCA_024276745.1 Bacteroidota bacterium | reverse complement strand
GCAGAAAATGCTCATTGCCACGCGGTACGGAAGTGAGCAATACTTCCACAGGAAAGTTTTCACCATTCTTTCTCGTATGTATCCATTCGAATCGATGACTGCCATTTTTATAAGCTAAATCCATCATTTCGTTGGCTTTATCAAAAGAGTTTTTCCCGTCAGCTTGTTTTCCGGGCGAAAGTTTGGAAGGATGTGTTTTTAAAAATTCATTTCGGTTTTTATAGCCCAACATGCGTAAAGTGGCATCATTGCAATCTACAAATTCATATCCTTCAATAATCAAAAGAGCATCGGCCGAATGTTCAAATAATGACCGGTATTTATGTTCACTTTCCAGGAGGGCTTGTTCTGCCTGTTTCCGTTCACTTATATCCTGAAATGTTTCTAATATGGCTTTTCTTCCTTTGAATATCATACCGGTATGGCTGATTTCATACGATTTGCCACCCATTACATTATCAGTCTCGATTGTAGCCGTTTCGCCTATATGAATTTCAGATTTTAAGGGACAATCTTCACATTGTTTTTGATCTTCTTTATATATACTCCAGCATTTTTCCCCTTTTATATCCGGTCCAAATTTTTGCTGCATAATTTCACTTGCAAACAAAATACTTCCATGCTCATCAACAATGTCGATACCGAGTGGAATTGTTCGTAACAAAGATTTGCTGAACGCATCACTGGCTTTTAATGCCAATTCGGATTCTTTCCGTTCCGATATATTTTCAACCACCGAAAGGATACGGTTTATTTTTCCATTTGCCAATTGTAAAGGTACGGTTCGGTATAACTGATATTGACCATTAATTTCCAATTCAAATATTTCTTCAGCACCTTTAAAAGTATTTTGGTATTTTTCTTTAATGAATGGTGCATTTTCACCAAAGACCTCTTCAATAGGCAGACCTATATAATCAGCCGGATTCAAACCTTGTTTTTCAAATTCGCGGCCTGCCGTAAATCCAACGGTATAATCTTTTTCGATAACCGATAAATATGAATTAGGATAATTCTCTGCTATTTTTTGTAATAAAATATTTTGATCTATAATCTTTTGCTCTGTATGCTTTCTCTTTGTAATGTCAATAACAAAAACAGAAAGGCCAATAATTTTATGCTTGTCGTCATAAATAGGAGAATAATGGTTTTCATAATATATTCTCTTTAAGTTGTTATCGCCATAAACTTCCTCCAAGAGCAAAAAATCGCCTTCTAAGGTTTTATCAAAATTAAGTTTAGCTCTTTTTCTGTCATCAGGATTTGAAATGACCTTTAAAATATTCATACCTGTTTTTATATCAATGCCCCAGATTTGCTTCATCTCTTTTTTGTGAGAGTCGGTAAAAGCAGTGTATTTGTATGAACGATCAAGAGAGAAAACAATAAGTCCTTTCGGACTATCGAGAATGGCATGAAGTAATGCTTCACTCTTACGCAGTTTATCCCGTTCAGATTTCAATTGTTTCTCTTGCAATTTTCTTATACTGATATCGCGGACCAGACCAATTACTTTTTCATCATTTAAATTTCGAATACTCACCTCACCCGGAAACAGACTTCCGTCTTTCCGCTTGTAAACCCGTTCAAATGTAAATGTTTTACCTTTCAACACATCAGCCAATCGTTTTTTCTGATCGGCATGAGCTTCAACAGGAATAATATCCTTGATAGATAGTTTCAATAATTCTTTTCGTTCAAATCCTAATAATTTCAATCCGGCTTTGTTGACATCCACGAATTGTCCTTTATTATCAGCTATAAAAATACCATCCATAGCCGTCTCAAAAAGTTTACGAAATCTGGCTTCACTACGGGCCAGAGCCAATTGAGCAAATCTTTCCTGGGTGATATTGCGGAAGGCACAATGTGTTTGTTTAAAAGCACCGCTTTGATTATATCCGATCAGGCCATACAATTCGATATCTACCGGTGTGCCGTCTTTTTTAAGCATCGTAAAAGTAACTCCGTCAACATGGCCACGTTGCTTAAATAAGGGAAAATTCTTTTTCAGAACAGGTATGGATGATTCCGTCATAAAATTACCTATCCATTTACCTGTTACCTCTTTCTCCGAATAGCCTAAGGTTTGGCACCATGTGCGATTTACCGCAAGGATATATCCGTTTTCATCAAGCGAATGATAAGATAAGGGCGCATGAGTGTACATCATGCGGAACCATTCTTCACTCTTGGCCAGTTCTTGATTGCTTTCTACATAGGAATTGACATTGTACAAGAGGCATGTGTAACGACTCTTCGAAACGCTTAGCAAACTGATTTCAAACGATCTTAATTTCCCGGAACGATTTTTCAATCTAATGATAAACGGTTCGGAATTATCACGCTGATGGTTGAGATTATCTAAAAATAACTGAAATATTTTTTGATCCTCACTATAAATATAATTGCTTAAAGAATTTCCGATGCTCTTTTTTGTCGAAAAACCGGTATGCAAATACCAGGCAGGACTTAATTTACCAAGAATTCCATCCCGGTCGATAGTAAAAATAATCTGGTGTTTACCAAACTGATTCGCAAGAGTTATTTCTGCTTTCAAGCTTGTAATTTAAATTGTAATGCAAAAGCTGAATCTATTATACAGAAAGGGGGGGAATCAAATGAACTTCTTTTAATTAGCAAATCTAAATCAAGGTATATAAATACACAATTAATAGATTAAAACATAAAGATTACAAAAAAAACAGACAAATCCTACAAGGAAGAAACAGCAGCAGGAAGAGTTAGGATTAATCTATACTATTATCTATCGTAATGTAAAAAGATTGTCGGTACCAAGTATTTTACCGGCCATAAAACCTTCGGCATACTGACATCCAATAGGACGTCCATACTCAATTGCCCTGGCTTTTAGGGCATCAAAAAATCCGGGTGTTGAAATGGGTGTTTCGGGTTCTGCTGAGTCTGCCTGATAGAATTGCGAGCCAAAAGCCCTGACCACTTTCATTTTGGTCTCAAAAAATGTGCTTATATCTACCACGATATCGGGTTTGTGATAATGATCCTGCGTATAATGCAAGAGTAATGGTGTGCGATGGGCTTGTTGTTCGCGCCCATGCCATTCCGATTCAATTTTTTGTAATCCGGCCAGAAACACGGCATTTTTGACCAGTTCAGCCGCTCTGCCATGATCCGGATGCCGGTCGCTGAGGGCGGGTGCCAGTATTAATTTGGGTCGAAAAAAACGAATATGCTCAATCAATTCTATTTGGTGGGCTTCATCATTCCGGAAAAAACCATCCTTCATTTCAAGGTTAATTCTTTCGCGAATGCCCAGAATATCGGCCGCAGCACGGGCTTCCTGCAATCGGAGCTCTGCATTGCCGCGAGTACCTAATTCACCACGGGTGAGGTCAATAATGGCAGCGGTATATCCGGCAGCAAGATGTTTTAGCAATGTGCCACTGCAACCTAAATCCACATCATCAGGATGGGCTCCTATAGCGAGTATATCAACAGTCATTGTTATTTTTTCTTTGCAAGATACAAAATGAGAGGAGATGCTTTTATGCTTGATTTGTAGATTTTTTTTAACACACCCCTTAACCCCCTCTCAAGTGAAGATTTTCTATGATGGAAGATTTGCAAGTAGTTTTTTTAATTGCTATTTAGGGGAAACAGTATTTTATTCAATTCAATCTTCTCCCCTCTTGAGAGGGGGTAGGGGTGTGTTGTTTTTTCAACAAACAAAAAAATCAACCAATCCCTTTCTCACTCAAATAACGTTCGGCATCAAGTGCAGCCATACAACCGGTACCGGCAGCAGTAACTGCTTGCCGGTAATGACGATCAGCCACATCGCCTGCAGCAAATACCCCCGGAATATTCGTTTTTGTGCTGCCTGCCTGCACTTTCAGATAACCCAGTTCATCCATATCGAGCCAGTCTTTAAAAATACCGGTATTGGGTTTATGTCCGATTGCCACAAAAAATCCGGTAATGGCAATTTCTGTTTTCTCTCCAGTTTTATTGTTTACCAAACGGGCGCCTTCAACAACTTGTTCGCCTAAAACTTCTTCGGTAGAGCTGTCCCAATGTATTTCAATATTAGGTGCATCAAAAACCCTTTGTTGCATAATCCGGCTGGCACGCAATTCATCACGCCTCACAATCATGTGTACCTTATTGCAAATTTTAGACAGATACAGTGCTTCTTCAGCAGCCGTATCGCCACCACCCACAAGGGCAACATCCTGGCCTTTATAGAAAAAGCCATCGCAAACAGCGCAGGCCGATACGCCACCGCCTTGCAAACGTTTTTCAGACTCCAAACCTAACCATTTGGCAGAAGCACCGGTAGAAATGATGACGGCATCTGCTTCAATTACTTTTTTCTCATCAATGGTAACTTTATGAACGGGCCCGCTAAAATCAACAGAAGTAGCCAGGCCAAAGCGATTATCCAATCCAAATCTTTCGGCTTGAATTCTTAAATCATCCATCATTTTCGGACCATCGACCCCTTCGGGATATCCCGGAAAATTTTCTACTTCGGTAGTAGTCATCAATTGTCCTCCGGGTTCCATTCCCTGATACATCAAAGGATTAATATTTGCTCTTCCTGTGTAAATGGCTGCGGTATATCCGGCAGGCCCCGATCCAATGATCAGACATTTTACGTGTTCTGTATGGTTATCCATTTGAAATTGCTTTTCGAGTCAATGAAGTTTGTTAATCAGTAAAAATAACACAGCGATAATAGAAATTTGACAAAATCAGTTCCTTTTATCTTAATTTATTTTCGTGCATAGAAGAGTACATAGCAACGCGGTGTTCACATCATTGCACCACCACCGTATCGCTAATCGATCCGTATCCGCCCCAAATACCAAGGCCACCAATAATATTTCCTTTCACATAGGTAGGCGAGCTAAAAGGCCCGTTTTGCCGTTTTTGATCTTCAAGGGTACGCCAAAAGGTATAATGTGCTTTATCGATCATAGCCACTTTTATAATCACGGTATCTCCTTGTCGGTAGAGTCCATAGGTATCAAAATTAATTGTATCGCCTTTGCTTACTCCACGAGGAACCGTGCCGGTAAGTACTTGTCCGTTGGCAAAATTATCATCTCTCACCGAGCCAAAATATCCGGGATAAAAGGTTTCATTATTTGTTTTTGAAAAGAAGCGATAATAATTACCGAGTGTATCGGGGTCTTTAAAACGAATCCACACTGCCGAAAGGCTATCACCATAAACAGGATCAGGCTCCGACCATATCGAATCAATCGGAACATGATAAGGTATGGCTGTAGTAGCCGTTAAAGTATCGGTAGGTGTTTCGATCCGGATATGGTATTGTTTTCCTTCCTGTCCGGTCATGGTAAAATTCACATAGGCGCAATAATCTTGTCCGGGTGGGGGGTCGTTTTTAATACCCAACATTTGATAGACAAATGGCTTTAAATTGGCCGGCACCGTTGACAAACAAAATTCATCCATCATCACACTTTGACTGCCGGTCGATAAAGTTATGATGGCATCGTGCACAAACAGATTGCTAAACGTATTCAGGTCAACGGGGCTAAAATAAGCCGCATTTTGAGTCAGGATGATATAGGGAAACTGAGCTGTTTCGATATGCCCTTCCACAACAATAGCTTTTTCGGGTTGGGGTAAATCGAGGGTAATATCACGCTGGCAACCTATCGAAAAAACGGTAATAATCAAATATAATGATATAGTTTTCAGACCTGTCATGCTTAAAATTTAAAATTCCAGGTAACGGAAGGAATAATTGGAAAAATAGAAACTTGCTTGGCTCTGATGTCTAAATTGCCTGCCGAGAGGCTTCCCTGATTTTCGAAAAATATAAAATAAGGATTCAGATGGTTATAGACATTATAGATGGAGAAAACCCAATCGGAGTGCAATTTTTTATCCGGTTTTCCGCTAAAGGTAGCTGATATATCCATCCGGTGATAAGCTTCCATCCGGTAGCTGTTTCTTGTACCATATTGTGTTACCAGATTACCTTCAATCATATACCAGCCTTCGGGCATAGTGTATGCGTTACCACTGCCATAGACAAACACAGCCCCGAAATTCCAACGATCACTCAGTTGATAGCCGGCTACAATCGATAAATCGTGTCTTCGATCGTAGGTAGCGGGAAAAGGATTGCCATTATTAATATCAGGGAATGTCCGTGTGGTTTTGCTGTAAGTATATCCAATCCAGCCTGTTAGTTTTCCTTTATTCTTTTTTATCAATAATTCGGCACCATAAGAGCGACCTTTCCCAAATACAAATCCTTCTTCGGTTTCTACATTGAATTCAGGGGTATAGCCATCTTTAAATTCAATTTGATTACTCAGGGTTTTATAATACAGTTCAAGAGAGGTTTCGAAGGCATTATTACTCAAGTTTCTAAAATATCCTATTGCATATTGGATAGCATTTTCGGGTTTCACCAAAAGCGAACTGGCAACCCAAACATCGGTAGGCAATGTGGTGGATGAGTTGGAAACAAGATGTAAATATTGTTTGGTGAATGTGGCCGATGCTTTCATCGAGCTATTGTCATCGAGCAATAAACGCAGGGATAAACGCGGTTCAAAACCATAGTAAAATTTCACATTTTCACCTTTGGCAAAGTGCAGGGTATCGCTTACAATACCCTCATTATTTCTTTGTGCATGATCATAAGGTCCGATTTGCTGAAAAGTGCTAAAGCGCAATCCGGCATTAAAGCGCAATCGATGGCTGATATCGGTTTCGTACAAAACATAAGCCCCCCCTTCAAAGGCATATTTTTTCATCAGATTGGTACTCATGTCAATGCTATCGGCCGATGAACTGAAAGATACCGTAACGGGTGTAAAGATGTGATAGATATAGGAAGCACCGAATTTCAGTTTATGATTGTTACCGAGATAATAGTCAAAATCGGTTTTTACACCATAATCGCGAATACCGGAGCCATAAGTGAATTTAAAATTCAACTGTTCTCCTTCGGTCAGGAAATTATAATCGTTATAGATAAAGGAAGTATTCATAAAAAGCTTATCGCTAAAAAGATGATTCCACCGGGCGGTAGCCGTAGCATTGCCCCACGGGATATTGATTTTAAAATCGCTGGAAGAAGATTTATAAGTAAATACATCTTTGCCAAAATAACCACTGAGATAAACGCGGTCTTTATCGCTGAAACGGTAGTTTGCTTTAGCATTCAAGTCATAAAAGAAATAGCCATTCCCTTCATACTGTGTACCTTTCAAAAATGGCCTTGCCAGCACATCGGCATAAGTCCTGCGTCCTGATAGCATGTAAGAGGCTTTATTTTTCACAATAGGTCCTTGCAAAGTCAGCCGGCTCGAAATCAGGCCTACCCCACCCTGTGCATGAAATTGCCGGTCGTTTCCATCCAACATTTGTACATCAAGTACGGAAGAAAGCCGTCCTCCATATTTTGCCGGAATACCACCTTTTATCAGCTTGGTGTTTTTGATAGCATCTGAGTTAAATACCGAAAAGAAACCGAATAAATGTCCGGTATTATAAACTACGGCTTCATCGAGTAGAATCAAATTTTGATCGGGGCCTCCTCCTCTCACGTATAATCCTGTATTACCCTCACCGGCCGACTGCACTCCGGGTAACAGTTGTATTACTTTCAGGATATCCACTTCACCCATAAATGCAGGTATTGATTTAATCTCTTTGATGCTGAGATTAGTAGTACTCATTTCAGTATTGGTCACATTTTCATTGGTCCGGGTATCGGTCACCACAACCTCGTCAAGTTGAAGTGTGGCTGAATGAAGGCGAATATTAAAACGTTCATTCGATTGTAAATCAATTGTGATTTCCTTTCTGTCGTAGCCAATAAACTGATAGATGATGCTATGTTTTCCTTTGGGAAGATTTATGGCATAGTATCCATAAGCATTACAGGTAGTTCCGTTCTCCGGATTGTTTTTATCATAAATATTCACCCCAACGAGGTCTTCTCCACTCAAACTATCTTTCACATAACCACTTATGGTGAATTGCTGGGCAATGGAGAATTGACTAATTAGGGAGATTAATAAAACAAGTACATATTTTTTCATAAAGACACCACTCAGATATTTTTTTCCAGATAATAATAACTTAAAAAACTGCTTTAAAGTTTTATGATTAAATGATATATTTTTTTTAACGAAAAAACTGCCTGCAATAATATTTTGTCTGCTATCTAATATTTCTGTCGTATCGCAATATATAAATATGAAATCAATATATGAGATATGAAAATAAATAATTATTTTTTAAGCATAAAATATACTGCAAAGATGATCAATATAAAGGCAACGAGATGATTCCATTTAATAGATTGATTTTTAAAAAACACTAAGGTAAACACCGAAAAAACCACTAAGGTGATTATCTCCTGAATTACTTTCAACTGCACCAGCGAAAAAGGACCACCATTTCCTTTAAATCCTATCTTATTGGCCGGTACCTGAAAGATATATTCAAGCAAGGCAATTGACCAACTGATTAAAATAATAGAAAACAGCCCCAGTTTATTAAAGCCTTTCCATTCTGGAAACTTTAAATGACCATACCAGGCTATGGTCATAAAAGTATTTGATAAAACCAATAATCCGAGAGTAAGCAAAGTTTTCATCATTTGTCGATATGGAAAAATATTTAGCAGAACGAGAACTAATAATAATAAAATTAATAACTATTCAACAAAACGTTTTACTGCCGGAATAATTCTGTAACAAGACTATTAAAATGACCGGTAGTTTTATTGTTTGATAATTTTAATGGTTTCATAATTATCACCGGACTGTATCGACAAGAAATAATGACCGGGGGCAAGAGATTGTACATTTTCCAGTGGTAAGGAATAATAGGTAAGGGCTGATAAGGATACGGATTTCTCTAACATTTGTCGACCTGCAACATCATAAACCCGGATAATAACATGCTGAACGTAAGGGGAATAAATAAATAGTTCGGTTTGATTTCTGAAAGGATTCGGGTAAACAAGGGGGCTGTGGTTTTGTTGGATAAAATCGAAACTTCCTTTTGATAAAAGATAATGTGCATTAGCAAAATTAGGTACCCCATAGCCAAGCAAAGAATCAGGATTGGCATAATGACTGGCACTTTCTTCAATAGCTCTGAAAATTTCCATATTATTTTTATCCGGATGAGCTTGCCAGAGACAGGCAGCCATGCCGGCCATGATGGGGCAAGAGAAAGATGTACCACTACCGGTTTGAATCAGATTGGTAGAAAAAGAAGCGACAACATCATTCAGCCCCTGGGCAGCTACATTGGGTTTGATGTCTCCATCGGCACTGGGACCGGTAGAGCTGAAGGATGCATAAAAAGCCATTGAATCGACAGCACCGATAGCAAGTACACTATCGCCATCGGCAGGCGTAATGATATAATGCCAGCCGTTGTTGCCTTCATTGCCGGCCGAATTTACAACCAGCATACCTTTTGATGCTGCCATATCCGCACCACGAGCAATAATCGTAGTATTTCCATCCAGGTCGGCATAAGTATGGTTCATGGTACTATCATCAAAAGTGGCATAGCCCAAGGAAGTACTCAAAATATCGGCACCGGCACTATCGGCATATTCGGCAGCAGCCACCCAATTATACTCTTCAATAGGCATTTCGGAGGCTGCATCTTCCGAGCGCAACAGATAAAATTGTGCATCAGGAGCGGTTCCAATGAGTTTTCCTTCCAGATATCCTCCTATCAAAGAAAGCACATGCATGCCATGGGTATGGTGGGCATAAACCATATTATCGCCATCCACAAAATCGTGGGTTCCGAGAATCTGAGCATTAGCCTGAAGCCGTTGGAAAGCGGCTAATGTATCGGCACCGGCAAAACCGGCATCAATAATGGCAATGACCATACCTTTTCCGGTAAAACCCAATTTGTGCAAATATTCACCATTGAGCATATGGATTTGATTATAAGAATCGCCAAATAAAGAATCGGGGTCAATATCCTGTAATTTATCCGGCAGGCTTTGCTTATGCTTGCCCGGATTGGCCGGATTAAAATGATCGATTACCCGGCTTTGTTTCACAAAAGCCAAAGCCTGTACCTGAGCAATCAGTACCGGATTATTCGTTGTAATGGTAGCTGCATTGAACCATTTAGAGACATAGGAAATATGAAAACCAATCTGACGAACTGCCTGCAAATAGGAAGCTGTTAACGGTAAATCGTTTTCCACAATGGCGATTTGCATTCGCTGCCTGCGGTCGATTGCCCGTTGAGACAGAAATTGTTCGGGCTGCAGAACAGAAAAACCGTTATTGACTTTATCGGTAAACTGTATCCAGTATTTTAAGGTGTCATTTTGGGCAAAAAGCAAGTTTGCAACAAACAGCAATAGCCAAATTCCGATGGCTTTCTTCATTTAACAAAATTAATCTTCATTCTTAATATATATCCCCGGTTTGCTTTTTCCTCCCAGGGTACCGAACCGATGGGTATCGAACTGCCCACAAAACTAAGATTATATAATTCACGAGAGACAAGACCTGCATTTTTTGCATAGGTGGCAGTGGACCATCTCCTTTCGAGCAGATTTTCATCGTCCACTTCAACAATCGTAAGGGTAGAATCAAAATGAAGATGATTGATATCAGCCGGAACATCAATATCCTGATAAGTATAAAGCCAGCCTTTATAAAAATCGAGTGTATCTCCGGTAGGAAGGAAGGTGTTACCCATCCAGGTATCTCCCTTTTTAGGTGGAAAGACCAGACGGATAAATCGGAGATTATCTTCTACCCTTTCTACATTTGTTTGATTTCTGACGGCATACCAAACCGGACCGGTTTTCCAGTTTTTGGTAGAATCTTCGCGTTGGTAGCGGTTGATTCGATAAGCCTCACGACCTGCCAAATCAATAAATTGTGATTCTACTACTTCTTTGAGTTGCCAATGCACCGTATCTCGTCCGTTGGTATAAAGTGGATTATAAAGAATTGAATCTACATCATAAATTACGGTATGGCCGATATGGAGCGGAAAATAATTATACTTATAATCGATTTGAAGCGAAGTATTTTTTTTACATGATGCGGACAGAAGCATTAGAATAAAAACAAACAAGTATATTTTTGAGTTTTGCATCATCGGTCTTGAACGATTCTCATAGTTTTAGGTTACAGGTTATAGCTTTCAAGGATAATGCCTCCGCCAATCACATCATCGGCATCGTAGAAAACGGCAGATTGACCCGGAGCAATTCCTTGTACCCAGGTATCGAAATGCACTTGCATTTGGTCAGCATCCTGCCCGATAACTGAAGGGGCACCCGGATGACGGTAACGCACTTTGGTAATCACCTCACGTTCTTCCTCAATTTGCGCAAATTTTTGCAGATTCAATTTATAAACACGCATAGCGTTCCGGTTCAAATCACTTTCCTTGCCAAGGGTTACGGTATTGGTATCCGGGTCAATCCGGGTCACAAACACAGGCTCGCCAAAAGCCATACCCAGGCCTCTGCGCTGACCGATGGTATAAAATGGATAGCCTTCGTGCCGGCCGATAATTTTTCCGGATATATCCACAAAATTTCCTCCTTTCACCTTATTTTCCAATCCGGGTACTTTGCGTTTTAGAAATCCGCGATAATCATTATCGGGCACAAAACAAATTTCATAGCTTTCGCTTTTATCGGCCAATTCGCGATAACCCCAATCGCGCGCCATTTGTTTAATGTCTTTTTTTAAATAATCACCAAGTGGAAATAAGGTACGCGACAGGCATTCCTGACTCAAACCCCATAACACATAACTTTGATCTTTTGTTAAATCTTTTGCTTTAGCAATAAAATACCTGTTTTTTTCTTGCTTCAATTTGGCATAATGTCCGGTGGCAATATAGGCACAATTCAGTGCATCGGCTCTTTTCAACAGTGCTTCCCATTTGATATGCGTATTGCACAATACACAAGGATTGGGGGTCCGTCCGGCCATATATTCTTCCACAAAATTATCAATTACATAATCGCCAAATTCTTCACGGATATCAATAATATAGTGCGGAAAACCTAATTCAACCGCCATAGCCCGTGCATCATTGATAGAATCGAGGCTGCAACATCCGGTTTCTTTTTTGCTTCCTCCCGAACTTTGATAATCCCATGTTTTCATGGTAATGCCAATCACTTCATAACCCTCATCGTGGAGCATGCGGGCTACAATGCTACTGTCGATACCGCCACTCATGGCTACCAATACGCGTCCGTGTTTACTCATTGCGCTTTATTCATTATCAAATAAGTAGAATCCATTCAGGCTCTTTTTGGTTCACTATTTATAATAACATTGCCATAATACAATACCTGCCGATACCGAAATATTAAAAGAGTGTTTTGTTCCTGATTGTGGAATTTCAACGCAGATGTCGCTTAATTGAAGCACTTCATCCGATACACCGTTTACTTCGTGGCCAAAGACAAGCACATATTTTTCATCTTTTTTTATTTCAAAATCCGGTAATAAAATGCTTCCGTGAGCTTGTTCGACAGCTACCATTTTATAATTCTTCGCTTTAAGTTTCCGGACAGCTTCTTCAGCCGATTTTTCATACATCAATTCTACCGAATCTTCGGCACCAAGGGCTGTTTTATGTATTTCGCGATGAGGAGGTTTTGGTGTAATACCACAAAGTATTATCTTTTTCACGGCAAATGCATCGGCAGTCCGGAATACAGCACCTACATTAAACATACTTCTTACATTATCAAGTAGAATAATAAGCGGAAAAGTGGAAATATTTTTATATTCATCCACACTCAAACGATTGAGTTCATCCATGCTTTTTCTGATATAATTCATTTATTTTAATTGCCTTTTTATAAAACAAAAGTATGTTTAGGGAAAGCCTTTACTAAAACTATTAAATTTGCCTGCATACAAAACACAAAATTAGCAAACCCTGACAAAGCCCGTTTCCATATCGAAGCAGAAGAAGGTAGTGAAAGAAACTCCTTTGATGCAACAGTACCGGCAGATAAAAACAAAATATCCGGATGCCATACTACTGTTCAGAATGGGTGATTTTTACGAAACTTTTGGACATGATGCCATCATCACGTCCAAGGTTTTGGGCATTGTGCTAACCAAACGCTCAAATGGTGCTGCCGCCAAGGTAGAATTGGCAGGTTTTCCGCATCATGCCCTCGATACCTATCTCCCCAAGCTGGTAAAAGCAGGCTACCGGGTGGCCATTTGCGATCAATTGGAAGATCCTAAACTCGCTAAAAAAATCGTAAAAAGAGGCGTTACCGAATTGGTCACGCCCGGCATTGCCCTGAACGACCGGATTCTGGACCATAAGAGCAATAATTTTCTGGCATCGGTACATTTTGGAGAGCCTATGGGTATCGCTTTTCTCGATATGTCAACCGGTGAGTTTCTGACTGCCGAGGGCGATAAAGAATACATCGATAAACTCCTGCAAAGTTTCAGACCATCAGAAGTTATTTTTTCAAGAAATCATCAAAAAGAATTTAAACAATATTTCGGGACAAAATTTTATATCTATTCGCTTGAAAATTGGATTTTCAGTGAAGAATTTGCACATGAAAAGCTATTGACTCAATTCGGAACAAGCTCTTTGAAAGGTTTTGGACTCGAGCAAATGACAGGGGCTATCATTGCGGCCGGTTCTATTTTGCATTATCTCGGTGAAACAGAGCATCCCAAACGAGAGCATATTAATTCTATATCCCGGCTTCCGCGTGACGAATATGTATGGCTCGACCGCTTTACCATCCGCAATCTTGAATTGCTTAGCAGTCCTTTTGAAGGTGGCGTACCCTTGATTGCTATTCTGGATCAATGCATATCACCCATGGGTTCAAGGATGATGAAACAATGGCTGATGCTGCCGATTAAGCATAAAACAAAAATTGATCAAAGGCTCAATATTGTTGAATACCTGATAAAAGATGTCGCCTTGCGCGATTTGCTCACTAACAAAATCAGACAATGTGGTGATTTGGAACGATTGATATCCAAAGTATCCATGAGTCGTATCAATCCGCGTGAAGTAGCTCAATTAGGCAGAGCCTTGGATGCTCTGATTCCTATCCGGGAAGCTTGCCGGAATAGTACACTACCGGAGTTATCCATTGTGGCAGATCAGATAAATCCTTGCGGGAAACTGGAAGAAAAAATCAGAACCGAGCTGGATGATGAGCCTCCGGTGCAGGTTCAGAAAGGGGGTGTGATGGCAAAGGGTGTATCTGCCGAATTGGATGAGTTGCGCGATATTATCAGCCATGGAAAAGAAAAATTAATTGGTCTGCAACAACAGGAAATCCTAAAAACCGGCATCTCTTCGCTGAAGATAGGCTTCAATAATGTTTTTGGGTATTATCTGGAAGTGACCAATGCCCACAAAAGCAAAGTGCCGGCAGACTGGATGCGAAAACAAACCCTGGTGAATGCCGAGCGATATATTACTCCGGAGTTGAAAGAATATGAAAGCAAAATAAGCGGAGCCGAGGAGAAAATTTTGCACTTGGAAGAAAAGCTTTTCGAAAATCTGGTTAATGCCATCAGAGATTATATCCCGCTTATTCAGGCGGATGCCCGCATCATTGCCCGCCTCGATTGCCTGATGGCTTTTGCCCGTATTGCTTTAAAAAATACTTATACCCGCCCGGTGATTGACGACAGCACAGACCTTGAGATCAAAGAAGGCCGGCATCCGGTGATAGAGCAACAAATGCCTTCGGGAGAGAAATATGTACCGAACGATATTTTTCTTTCCAATGAAGACCAGCAAATTATTGTCATTACCGGACCCAATATGTCGGGTAAATCGGCCTTGCTCCGGCAAACCGCCCTTATCGTTTTGATGGCTCAAATGGGAAGCTTTGTGCCGGCAGCTTCGGCCCGTATCGGTTTGATTGATAAAATATTTACCCGTGTAGGTGCTTCTGATAATATTTCTTCGGGCGAGTCAACCTTCATGGTTGAAATGAACGAAACGGCCAGCATTATGAATAATATTTCGGAACGTAGCCTGATTTTATTAGACGAAATCGGTAGAGGTACCAGCACCTTTGACGGCATCAGCATTGCCTGGTCATTAGCCGAATTTTTACATAATAACCAACAGGCACATCCCAAAACCCTGTTTGCCACGCATTATCATGAATTGAACGAACTGGCTGAAAAATTTCCACGTATCCGTAATTTTAATGTCTCGGTGATGGAAGCCGGGCAAAAAGTGCTCTTTCTCAGGAAACTCAAACCGGGAGGCAGCCAGCACAGTTTTGGTATTCATGTCGCTAAAATGGCGGGCATGCCGGCAGCTATCGTTAAAAGAGCCGATGAAATATTGCAACAACTCGAACAACAAAGCCTCACCGGCAGCCTTGGCAATGAGCAACACCGGATGAAAAACACACTCCAACAAATGCCCTCGCAAAAGCTTCAGCTCAGCATGTTCGATGCTTCAGATCCTGCACTGGAAGCACTGAAAACTATGTTGGAGCAAATAGATGTGAACACCCTGACGCCTCTCGAAGCCCTGATGAAATTGAATGAATTGAAGGAACTTTTGAAAGATCCTTGAGGGAAAGGGTAGCGGATAGTTGGTGCTTGACACTTATTATTTCCAATTGAAAAAACCTGTAAATATTTGGATTTATCAAAACTTATTATTAATTTGCATCATTGCTCTTTTTATATTCTTTAACCCTTCAAAGCAAATAATCATGAAAAGATTTCGTAAATCATTGATTGCCAGCCCCCCCCCCCCGAGTGCTCGGGGTCTGAGCAACAATCTTAATTCGTTTTGTACCGCCATTCTTTTATCCATGGGATTATTGATCACATACGCAAATCCTGCTTTTGGACAAAATCAATTGAAAAAATGGTGTATTCCTCCAAATGCTATTGATATTCAAAATCAAACTTTTAGTGCTTTACCAATGAATAGTTACTCAGGAGGCAGCGATATGCCTTCTAATCTGATTTATGATAAATCCGGAAATTTAGTGCTGTTTGTTGTTGGCGAAAATATTTATGATAAAAATGGATACCTGATTGATAACTTTTCTAATCTAACAAACAAAACATTTAATGCTTTTGGCGAAATCGCCATTATTCCTGCTCCCTGCGATTGCAATTATTATTGGGTCGTTGAGACAGATCTGGATATTTCAGGTTCGCCCACTCAAGCTTCTTATTATACTGAAACGTATGCGGCACTAATCGATATGAATCAAACTAATCCAAACTTACCGAACGGCATGGGTATTGTTATTAAATCCCAATTACTTTCAGGAGGTCCCTGTACCGGTAACCATTGTGCATTTTCTGAAATAGCCGTTTCACCACCCAAAATAAATCAACAAAATCATTATAGCTATTCGCTTTATATTTTTAATTGGGAAGGTTTACAAAAATTTAATGTTGAGTGCATTGGTGAATCAACGCACACTAATCCGGCAGACTATATGTTGATTTATCAAGATGCTGCATTTTATACTACGTGGTCAAGTACTTGTGGTATGAGTGGCGAAATGAATGCTGAGGCAGAACTTTATCCTATGGCCAATGGTACGTATCGTTTAGCATTGGTAAGTTGCCAACAAACTATTAATATTTTCGATTTGGATGCCAATGGTTATGTCATTCAAGGAAGCAGTAATCCATTAAGCATTACGGTGAAAAATTTTCAAGGTTGGAGTGGTATTAACAGTATTACAGGACTTGAGTTTTCTGAAAATGGACAATATTTGTATTTTACAAGTACCTTCCAGACTAATAATAACCCGGGTTATCCGTATATTTCTTATATCGATTTAAATGCCATAAACCCATCACCCACGCAGCTGAATGTAAGCAATGCCATTGACTTTAAAACCTCATTCATAGAATTAGGTTATGATCATAAACTATATTTTGCTAGCTCTAACCGGCTGGCAACACTGGATGATTCAAACCTGCCAACTAGCATCTGGACAAACAATGCTATGGCAATACCTGTACAAGGTCAGCCTACCTTTGGTAGTTTCAATTATTATTTATTGCCTGATCAAATAGACGGGCAAAACTATGATAATATAATAACTGGAGGATATAATTTCAGTTCCTATACCGCTTCGGGTATAGCCACCTGGACGCCAATTTTAAATCCTTTTAATACCAATGGAGGCAATACCGTTTACATTGAAAATGAGCTTAGAATTCCTGAAGGAGCTGATATTACCATTCAAAATATGATTTTCAAGTTTGGCCCGAATGGGAAAGTAATTGTAGAAAATGCCGTAAACACCGGCCAAATTGCCGGCAAACTTACCCTTGATAATACCGTTCTTACTTCTGCCGACTCTGCCTGTGGAACAATGTGGCAAGGTGTCAGGGTATGGGGTGTACCATGGCGGCTACAAAACCCTAATGATCCTTTGGCAGTTTATCCATCACAAGGCGAATTTTATATGTACAATTACTCCAGGATTGAAAATGCATACACCGGATTGCTCTTAGGCAAATATGGAACTAATTCAAAGTTTGATCCTGCTTACGGAGGAGGATTTACACTTTGTATGAATAGTGAATTTCGAAATAATCGCGTATCAGTAGTGCTTGCACCATACAATCATAATAACTATTCAACAATACGAGATGGCCTTTTTAATTACACTAATCCATTGCTAAATTCATTATACGAGTTCGAAGATTTTATACGCTTGTTTGGTGTCGGTTCACACTATGATAGGACTACTGGAAAAGTAGACGGTAATATACATATTAATGATAACGTATTTACTAACGGCCTCTATCTGTCTACCCCTGCAAATAAATGGGGCAGGGCTGTTTATAGCTATAATTCTAGTATGATATTCTCAAACAATATAATTAATAACATGTTTAGAGGAATTGACGGAAGGGGCATATTTAACATATATAGATTTGTGCATGCCGACAATAATACTTTCAATAATACAAAACAAGGTATTTTGTTAAGAGCAACCATAAACGATGCAATTGATTTTAATGAATTTCATGTGCCTGATAATACCTCAACCACTATTAATAGCACATTTGCAATAAAAGTTGATATGTCGAGAGGTTTTGATATTGTTGGAAATAATATTTACACGACACAAGGATATAAAGCGTATGGGATTATTGCAAGAGAAAGTGGAAGTGTTAAGGGTTTCGGGGGATTTATTTTTATGAATAATATTTATAACAATTATAGAGGAATACAATCAGAATTGTTTAATGCCCAATTAAATATCGATTGCAATTATATGGAAAATACAGGTATCGGACTTAGTGTAAACCCGCAATCTCCATTTGGTTTACTAAAGGATCAAGGGAATGGTTGCAATCCATGGAATATCAGACCAGGTAATGGCTTTAATATACCTTGTAACAATTTACCGATGCATATTCGAAGTACGATTGACTTTAAGTACTTTGAAGACCTGGATGATCAATATCCCTCTGATCCCCTGTGTGTTTGGAACACTTGGACCAATCAGCAAATTGTAGGATATACATCTTGTTTTTATGATAATAAACCTGTCGAATGTGTAATAACAAATGATACCATTTTCGACTCTAATATATTAATAAAAGCTTATGACTCAACGGCAGATCCTGCTATAAAGCAGATTTATTGGAACCGATTATTCCGAGCTTATATAATGGAAAGTGCTTCCGATTCGATTTTATTCAGCATGTTGGATTCGTTCAACACAAGAGACGGACTATATGCAAAAATTGGATTTTATTACGATCTTCAGAATTATACATCAGTACAAAATATTCTGGATACCATGACATTAAATAATGCCGATGACAGCTTATTCTATCAGTATTATTTTATCTTAAATTCAGCAGCACAGGATGGCCGCACTTTGTATGCATTGGATTCTACAGATATTACCGCATTAAACAATTTAGTTGATCAAACTGCATCATATATGGTTACGCTACCTGAAAATACGATTAGCTATTATTCCGGTCAAAATTATAATACTGCAGCTGAAGATTGGGGGCAAAATAAAAAACTTCAGAATGATAAAAACGGACTATCTGGTAAAATTAGTATTTATCCAGTTCCTGCTGATAATCTAATTAACATTGATGGCTTGATCGATAAACCTTACTACAATTTATTATCAATTCAAATTTATGATGTAAGCGGTAAAATAATATTGCAGGGTATGTTATCCGAATTACTTACAAATGATCAAATAAATGTTTCAAATTTACGGAATGGCATCTATTCCCTTTCTGTACTCGAAAATAATAAGGTAATAAGTAGCAAAAAAATTGTTATCATTCATGATTAAACATTCAATACTATTCATTATTTTCTTAAGGGCTTACACTTTATCTGTATCACAACCCATCTATTTTGAAAAGTTATATGACTTCCAGACTCGTGGTGAACAACTTTCAACAGTTTTAGTGGATGACAGTGTTATTGTGGTTGGAGGTAGTTCTAGTAGTAATAGTTCTGATATTATAGGTTTATTTATAGCCACTGACATGCATGGCAACTCACAAATTGAGAAATTGATTGACCCTAAAGAATATTTTAGAATTGAAATAAGGGATATAATTTGTAGCAGGAATAGCTTTTATTTCTCTGGCACAGGTTTTCCTAAAAGTTCGATAAAAGCACAGCCTTTATTTGGTAAATTAACTATGACGGGAGATACTATTTTTATGAAATCTTACGGTACTCCGGGTATCTCTGATATTAGTAGGGAAATTACTGTTATAAATTCGAATCGCTTTATTATAACAGGAACTAAAGTTTATCCCGACAGTTTGCAAGGGCAGGCCAAGTTAACCTGTGTGGACAGCTCCGGAAACCTGATTTGGCAAACGGAATATGGAAATAATAGCTGGGAAAACGGAAGTAGCACGGTAATAACCATGGATGGAGGATTGCTGACAGTAGGCACGCGGGACTATAATTCGAGTATTGACAGAGACATCTTATTGGTAAAGTTTGACAGTTTGGGCCATGCACAATGGGAGAAAACATACGGTGGCAATCAAATGGATGGAGCAGAATGGATGATACCATGCTATAATGGTGGATATCTGATCTGTGGGTATTATAATGTGCATTATGATAATGTTCCGGAAGCGTCAATTTACAAAGGTTGGGTCCTGAAAATTGATTCGATTGGTAATATTATTTGGCAAAAGAAAATTGGAAATACAGGATTATTTCGAGGTGGTTTTCATAACATTTTGCAAGTAAAAGATTCTTCTTACTGGTTGGTCGGTGGTTATGCTGAAGGATATTCAAAAGATAAAGGATGGCTTGTCCACATATCTAAAGACGGAAACTTTTTGAATGAAATCACTATTGTCCACAACCCTGCTTATTACAATTACACATGGGATTTGGATATGGCCCCCAACGGAGACCTGGTTATCTGTGGGTGGACATACAACAACGACAGCACTTACTATGATGCCTGGCTGCTTCGGGTGGATAGCAACGGGTGCCAAACTCCGCATTGTATGCCGGTATATGCACCGGCTCCGGCAGAAGATTCTTTGCTCTTGTATCAAAATCCAACCGGCCTTTCAGTAACTGAAAAGGAGAAAAATGGCCTTTCCATTTACCCCAACCCCGGCTCCGGCATCATTCAAATAAGCCTGCCGGCACTTCGAGGTGAGGCCACCTTCAGGCTGTATAATGCCCTTGGTCAGGCCGTGCTGGAGCAACAAATTCCAGCCGGTACCAAGCGCCTTAATCTGGACCTCAGCACCCTGCCACGGGGTTGGTATGTGCTTCGCCTGCAAAGCAATGAGCGAGTGTATTCGGCTAAGCTGATACTGGAATAAAATGACTATTCAATGGCATAAATTCTTATTATAATTTTTACCTTGCCTAAATAAAATCATTATCATCCATGAATAGGCCGATAATCATATTGCTTAGCTTTTTATTGCTGCATACGGCATTAATGGGCCAGGCTCACTATTTTGAAAAGTTTTTTGATTATCAAACCTGGGGAGATGCCTTTTTCAGCGTGCTTCAGGATGATAGTGTTACCGTAGCTGTTGGAGGTACAGCCTCCAATCCTTTTAAAATAAATGGTCGGCTGGCTATTGTTAGTAACAAAGGAAAGACAATTCAAGATAGAGTATATAAATTCAAAAAGTATCCAATCTTTGAAATAATGGATATTGTAAAGCAGAAATCAAACTACTACTTTACTGGTGATGTGTATTTGTATGTTGATACCATTGATTACTTCATTATCCGGGGACAATTCCTGTTTGGGAAAACTGATAGTGCAGGGAATATATTGCTATTAAAGGATTATGGCGATACAGCTATTACTGAGAATGCTAAAGATATAATAAAGTTGAGCGATAATAAGTTTCTCTTAACCGGTTACAAACTTTACAGAGACAGCTTTAAATATAGCGCTCCTTATGGCCAAATAAAGCTTATATGTGTTGACAGTATCGGGAACCTATTGTGGGAATCCGAATATGGTAATAATACCTGGGAAGTTGGTATAAATACAGTCGCTACCCCGGACGGTGGTTTTTTAACCTTAGGTATGCGCCAATATATTTCAGCAATAAAGCGCGATATTATATTGGTAAAATTTGACAGTTTGGGCCATGCACAATGGGAAAAAACCTATGGCGATAGTTTAATGGACGGCTCTGATCGGATGATCTCCTGTTTGGATGGCTCTTACCTGATTTGTGGTTATTATAACTTACTCTATAGTGATTTCACGGAAAAATCGAAATTTAAAGGATGGGTATTAAAAGTAGATTCAGTGGGCAGTGTGATTTGGGAAAAGAAAATCGGTAAATCAGGATTGTTTCATGGAGAATTTATTAATTTAATCCAAGCAGAAGATTCTACATATTGGTTAGTTGGTGCTTATTCTAAAGATTATTCAGATATTCAAGGTTGGCTTGTGCATTTGTCTAATACTGGAGATATATTAAAGGAAATTACACTCTCGCATAATTCGATGCGCGAAACTGATTTATACGACTTGGATATTGCTTCAAATGGTGATTTGGTTATATGTGGCTCCACCTATCATGACGACAGCACTTACTATGACGCCTGGCTGCTTCGGGTGGATAGCAACGGGTGCCAGACTCAGCATTGTATGCCGGTATATGCACCGGCTCCGGCAGAAGATTCTTTGCTCTTGGATCAAAATCCAACCGGCCTGTCAGTAACTGAAAAGGAGAAAAATGGCCTTTACATTTACCACAATCCCGGCTCCGGCATCATTCAAATAAG
>JAJRWN010000014.1 GCA_024276745.1 Bacteroidota bacterium | reverse complement strand
TTCAAAAGTTTTGGTACGTACAACTTTGATATGAGCAGGAATTTCTTTTTCAAGAGATTCATCGAAATAGGGATACGAGCCATTTTGGGGGCTGATAATAATCGCTTGCCAGGAAAAATCGCTTAAATATTTGCAAAATTTCAGAAAACGCTGAACACCCGGTCCTCCGGCAGGTGGCCAATAATAAGTAAGAATCAATACTTTTTTCATGCTTTTCATTCATCGCTACTTACATCGCTACCAGCAAATTGCTTTTTTACTTGCCATCCCATAATGCCAAAGAAAAACAGGAGTAACAGAACGGATGATGCAAGTGCTATTTTTTCACCGGAATAATAAGCTCTTGGTTCAAATTTAAAAACCACTTCATGATCACCGGCAGGAATTTTCATACATCGCAGGATATAGTCGGCACGGATGTGTTTCACCGCTTCGCCATCAATATAGGCTTGCCAGCCTTTGTGTCCACCATCATAATAAATCTCTGAAAATACGGCCAATTGTTCTTTGCTTGTATGCGTTTGATAAACCAGCTGGTTGGGTGCATAATCGCTAAGTGTAATGGTAGAGCTACTGTCTTTTCCGGGTATAAAACCATCGAGATACGAAGCAAATGGTTTTTCTACCACAGCCATATAGTTTAAATTAAGTAATCCAATAGTATCGAGTGCATTATCGGCACTTTGTGCAATAGCTGCTTCTTGAACAAACCAGGCATTGCCCTGAGCATTTTGCATAGGTAGAACCCCATCGGCAGTATTGGAGAAAATCACAAATTTGGTATTCAGCATATTTAGAAAATTTGCATTCATCAGCAATTCGATGCCTCCCCCTCCTTGTCCGAGTTGGCTTAAAACGGGTTGCATCCATTTATTGTACAATTCTTGATAGCGCTGCATTTTAGCTCCATGATAACCACCGATAGATTTATGATAATAAGAAGTGGTAGCATCATTGAAAGGACTTACCGAAAGGTTAAATACCCGGTAATCGGTATGCTGATTCAATACTTTAAATTTTAGGTTGGTCAATTCTTGTGCATTGAGTTTTGGTGCCATTCTTTTATAGCGTGATGGATATTTTTTTCTCAAAGCTTCCTGCCGGCTTTTTACGGCATCGTTAAACACCTGAGTCAGCTCGGGATGCGTGTTGTAGCCATTTTGCAAAATAGCTAAACTGGCCTGACTGGGAGCCAATGCTTTCTGAATAAAATCTTTTTCATAGCTGTCTTTATTCAAATAACGTCCATCCACTCCCCATAAATCGAAAAGGATAAGTGCTCCGATTGCAGCAATTACTATCAGCGGTTTTATTTTTTCTTTGATAAACAAAAAGATAAAAGCAGCCCCAATGAGAATAATGATAAGCGAACGGAAAGCATCGGCACGAAGCAAATGGGCCCGGTCAGCATGAACGGCATTTAATAATTGATCGGCTTGATTAGGCAAAGCAGAATAGATAGTATCATCATGAGAAGCACTCAATCCGGCAATAGCCGGGAAAAGGCTGAGAATAAGCAATACGGCAGCAACAGAAATTACTGAGATTTTCAAAGCTTTGAATGCTTTTTGTTTATCCAATTCGCCCTGCAGCAATTTAGCCAATCCAATAATGGCCAACATAGGCATCAAGAGCTGGGCTATGACCAAAATCATAGAAACGGTTCTGAATTTATTATAGAGTGGAAAATGGTTGAAGAATAAATTGGTAAAGCCCATAAAATGATTGCCCCAGGAAAGCATAATGCTTAATAGCACGGCTGCAAGGACCCACCATTTCAAGGTATTGTCATGCAGGGCAAACAGGGCAAAGACAAAAAGAAAAATAATCAGCGCACCGAAATAAACAGGGCCTGAGGTAAAAGGTTGTGGTCCCCAATAAGCACCCAAAGTTTGCAGAACGGCCTGAGCGGCTTTGGGATTATCTTTTTGCAGTTTTCCAAAATTTGATTGCTGCAGATAATCAAGGGTTTTGCTGCCTTTGTCGTAAAGAGGAACCATGCTCGATCCACCCACAAAATTGGGAATAAGCAAAGTAAGTGTCTCCGCTTTTCCGTAGCTCCAGGCCAGGGCATAATCTTTATCGAGGCCACCGGTATTTATTTTATCAGGGTGTTGAAGATCGGTACCCCCTCTAATTGATTCTTTGCTGTATTCGTAAGTGGTCCATAGCCGGGTGATATTACTACCTACGGCAAGCAATAATGCAAAAGCTAAAAGACCGGTACTTTTTGAGAAATCGAGCCATCGTTTTTCGCGGAAAACCTGAATGATTTCAGCAATACCATAAATCAATATGATTATCATGGTATAATAAAAAATTTGTGGGTGATTGCTGGCCAATTGTAAAGCCATTCCAAGGCCGGCAAGCGCAGCACCAATCCATCTGTTTCTTCTGAAAGCAGTTACAAAACCGGCAAGCACCAAAGGCATATAAGCAATGGCGGCAGCTTTTGTATTATGTCCGGCTTCGATATTGATAATCATATAACTCGATAAGGCAAAAGCCAATGCTCCCACAAGACTAATCCATGGATTGAGCTTGAAAGCAAGCATGAGGACAAAAAAGCTAATTAAAGAAATAAAGAAAAAACGGGCCGGCCCCGGAATAAATCCAAGTGATAATGCATGATGAATACCCATAAGCAGATTGTTTTTCGATTTCATCGATATCTGATAGGCCGGCATTCCGGAGAACATGCTATTGGTCCAAAGTGGTTCTTTACCTGTGTCGTGTCGGAAATCCACAATTTCTTTTGACATTCCACGCGATTGTTTAATATCTTGCTGCTTGATGGATTTACCTTCAAACAAAGGCTTGAACATAAAAAAAGTGACTACGATAAAAATGAATATGGCAGCGATATAAGGCGCCAAACTTTTCAATGGTATTTTTGCTTGCATGTTTTTATTGATTTGAAGTCTTGAATTTCAAAAATACGAAAATAGGCTTGAGTGAAAGCTATAGAAATCACCGTAGAAAAAGACTTATATTCCTAATCATACTATTTCCGGGCTTCAACAATCAGGCCGGTACCGCTGCTTTGTTTTTTTGAAACGTCCAGATAATTCAGAAGATAAGAGAATGGGAAAGTCAGCAAATAATAAAAAGGCAGGATGATAAAAAACAGTTTTGAAAAATTAAGCATTAGCATCGGGTATTTCATAGACAAGCGCCATGAAATTTGCCCGGGTTTTCCATACGAATAATGCACTTTCACTTGATTAAAACCGGCTGCATTCAGTTTTTCAGTAATTTCATCTTTGGCATAACCATCGCGTACGTGTTCATCAATAAACGAACCTTCTTCATGATCATGCACATCAGAACCTCCTTGGTCTGACGGAGTGCTGATCAGCAACATGGCTCCCGGTTTCAGGGATTGGTAAAAGTTTTTAAATACCCCCCGGTCGTCCTCAATATGTTCCATCACATCTACCGAAAGAATAAAATCAAAGGTTTCGTTTTGTTGGTACTTTGTAAGATCGGCTACTTCGAAACGGACATTTTTCCTGCCAATACGAATAAAAAATTGATTACAATCATCAACTTGTTCTTCCTTTACATCCACCGCGGTGATTGTCCATTTTTTGCTTAGCTTACTCAAATAATAAGCATATTGACCAAATCCGGAACCGGCATCCAGCAATTGAAGTTCTTGGTGTTTCCGTCCTTGAGCCCATTGCTTAAAACTTTTATGAACATGCCATGAACGAAGCAGTAATACATCGAGTAGTCGATAAAAAAGTTTACGTAGAAAAGGCGTTTTATTAAAAACTTTACCTAGACTGCGTTTAATTGGGTCGTAATGCATAATTAATGATTCAAGGGCCTTGATGGCAGAAGCACAAAAATAATTTTTTTTTAGTTTCCGGATATGCTAATTCTGTTGATGTTGGTCATTAGAAAAAGTAAGAACAAATCTTAAATTTGAGCTGAATTAAAAAAGACATTTTATGCCTCATACCGACATGATATTGGTGATAGGAGCCAATGGACAAATTGGAAGCGAATTATTGGCAGCCCTGCGCAACGAATACGGTATCGATAAGGTCATTGCAAGTGATATAAGAACACCCGGGAAGGAGTTGAATGATTCAGGACCATTCGAATTGCTGGATGTATTGGATAAGTCTGCATTAGAGCGTATCATCAGGAGGTATAGAATAACGACTATATATCATTTGGCAGCCATGCTATCGGCTATTGCCGAAAACAAACCTTTAAGTGGCTGGCATTTAAACATGGGCGGATTGTTAAACGTACTTCAATCATCGGTTGATCTTGGGGTAAGCCGGGTATTTTGGCCCAGTTCAATTGCTGCATTCGGTTTGCATTCGCCAAGGCAAAACACAGATCAATGGGTGGTAATGGATCCAAACACGGTTTACGGTATCAGCAAATTAGCCGGTGAAGGATGGTGCAATTATTATTTTGAGAAGAAAAATCTTGATGTCAGGTCTTTGCGCTTTCCGGGACTCATCAGCTATAAAACGCTGCCCGGTGGAGGTACTACAGATTATGCCATTGATATTTTTTATCATGCACTAAAATCAAAGCACTATACTTGTTTTTTACGTGCAGATACGCGCTTACCGATGATGTATATGCCCGATGCCATCAGGGGAACATTGGAATTGATGCAAACGCCTGCCGGTAAAATTAACATAAGAACCAGTTATAATTTTAGTGCTATTAATTTTACTCCTGAAGAAATTGCATCATCCATTAAAAAAGTAATACCCGGTTTCAGCATTGATTATAAACCCGATTTCAGGCAAGCCATTGCAGAATCATGGCCCGAAAGTATGAATGATACACAAGCTCGCGCAGACTGGAACTGGCATAGTGAGTATGATTTGGATGCCATGGTAAAGGATATGCTTCAACACATCGAGCGATAAGCGTATTACTTTAATCGTTGACGCATCACTTCGTATAAAACCATACCGGTAGCAACCGAAACATTATAAGAGTCAAAACCATGCATTATAGGCAAGCGTAACAACTGATCGGCTGCTTTAATTACTTCATTGCTTAAGCCTGAACCTTCGCCTCCCATTACAATAGCTGTTGGTCCGCTAAACTCTATTTGATCAGGTTTTGTATGGCCCCGGGTATCCAATGCATAAATCTTTAAACCGGACAATTGCATCAATTTAAGAGCTCCACTAAGAGAATGACTCCGGCAAAGCTGTAGTTTATATAAAGCACCGGCAGATGCTTTAATGGTATCGGCATTAATTTGTGCAGTATGTTTATCCGGAAAAACCAAAGCATGCACACCGGAAGCAAAAGCTGTACGGGCAATAGCGCCAAAATTTCTAACATCACTCACTCCATCAAGTACGATAATTAAAGGGTCTTCTCCTTTATCAAAAATGGCAGGCAAAACATCATCAATCAGATAATAATCAACCAAAGCCAAATAAGCTATCACCCCCTGATGGTTTTTTCTTGTTAAGCGGTTCATACCGGGCAAAGGCATCATCTGAACCGGAATATTTCTTTTATGCGCAAATGTTAATATCTGATTAATCTGTACTCCCCGGCTGCCCTGTTGTAAATATATTTTTTCAACAGTCTTTCCGGCATCCAAAGCTTCGAGCAATGGATGTTTTCCGAAAATAAGTTGAATATCGTTTGCCAAAATGCAATTATTTTACCGGCTAAACATAGCACCCATGGGATCATTAACCCCTAAATTGTTTTGCAACTGTTCAAATCTAGTGTTCAGAGCAGAAGACATTTCATCATCGCCTCCTTGCCTGGCAAGTGCAATTAAAGAGCCATACATATTAAAATCTTGCAAAAGATTTCTAACTGCAAAAGGAACACTCCGTTGTTCACGGGTCAGGTAGCTTTTCAAGAAATCAGGATTGTTTCCTGCCGATTGCTTTGCTCTTACAATGCTTTGGGTACTCATCCAGTAAGTTACATCTTCTTCAATCCTGTCAGCCAGCTGATTGGCAAGCGGTTGTGCTTTCTCGGTAGCTTTTGCCCGGTAATAAATACTTACCAGAGGATAGAGTTGTTGCGGATCGTAGTAGGGTAAATTTTCTTCAAGAAAAGCTGATCTTGATTTATCCATTACTTCTACTGCTTTGTCCATTTTATTCTCAGCTGCTAAATTTTGAGCCAAAAAGATTAAATTCGAACGCAACATTTGAGCGGTACGGGTACCGGTTTCATTTACATATAAACCCGGTTTATCGGCACCACCCCATTTCCATTTTGTCATGACATTATTATACATAATGTCGGTATTAGTCCAT
>JAJRWN010000013.1 GCA_024276745.1 Bacteroidota bacterium | reverse complement strand
CATCTCAACCCGCAAGTACAGGAGCCAGTGCAGGAAGCTTTGGCTCATATCAACAATATACATCTGCTACCACCCTTAAATTATGACGACCTGGTGTTTTTGATGACCCAAGCTTACCTGCTTATGACCGACTCCGGGGGTATTCAGGAAGAAGCGCCCAGCCTCAACAAACCGGTAATTGTGCTGCGTGACACCACTGAGCGGCTCGAATCAGTGCAAAATGGCCTGAGCATTCTGGCCGGTACTGACACAAAGAAGATTGTTCAATATTTTACTGAATTGGTTGAACAAAAAGATATGTATCAGCTGATGACCAGTAAGCCCAACCCGTATGGTAATGGTCGGAGCGCGGCAGCACTACTGGAAATCATGAACACCAAAGCAATTATCAGGTGACCAGAAAGAACCTGCTTTTTGTCAGTATCGCTTTTCCTCCCAAAAGAGACCCGGAGTGTATTCAGACCGCCCGGTATTTCATATATCTAAGCCGTTTGGTAAGTGATTTTAATATAGATGTAGTTACATCCCGCTCGCCCACCCTGTATATGCCCGATGATAACAGTCTGGCCTCCTATGACCAGGGCTACCGCCAAATAATCAAACTGAAAATAGCTGAAAACAGATACCTCAACGCCCTATTAAACCGGACAATTCCGGTAACCAACCAATTGCCAGACAGCAAGTTTTCTTTTTTTTGGCAGTGGCAGCAAGTAACAAAGAAGCTTAATAAAAAGCCGGATATTATCTATTCCCGGTCTTATCCGCTCAGTTCGGCCCTTATGGCGCTAAATCTCAAACAATACTATAAGGTGCCTTGGATCATGCACCTGAGCGACCCGTGGGCTGATTCGCCATTGCACGATTATAAATCATATGCACGAAAAAAAAATGAAAGATGGGAAAAAACCTGCTTCACTACAGCCGACAAAATATGCCTGACATCAGCAGAAACCATCTCCTTTTATTCAGGAAAGTATCCGCAGCTTAAACATAAATTTGTACTATGCCCAAATGTTTATGATCCGGAGGATATAGCCGGGCATACGCCCGGGTTGAATAAAAAGCTTACGTTCGTTTATACCGGTGGCCTGGCCAACACCAGAAGTATCGTGCCACTTCTGGAGGCCTTAACCGAGGTCTGTACTGAAAACCATGAGTTATTAAATAATTGTGAGTTTATTATAGCCGGAGAGGCCGATGCTAAAAATCGGGCCGCAATAAAAAACCATACCGGAAAAGAAATAACGTATTTGGGACCAGTATCGGCTGCCAAAGCCAGGGATCTGCAATCCCAGGCTGATGTGCTAATTGCCATTGATTCGTATGTGGCAGAAGCGAAGAAATCGGTCTTTTTCCCTTCAAAGCTGCTGGATTATCTGGTTGCCGGCAAAAGGATATGGGCGATTACCACCCCCGATAGTGCCACGTACAAATTTATCATCAAGCATCAATTGGGCTCTGTCAGTTATGTGGATAAACCCAAAACAATAGCAAGCGAGTTAATCAACTGGCTTAAAGCCTACCGTGATAAAAATAAAAAATGTTTCGTTACCAACAGTCTGATCACTGAATATGACGCTAAGGAAAATGCACAGAAGCTTTTACACTTTTTTGATCAATTAGCATAAGGAATTTTCTATCTGGTTTTCTGTAAATTTTAAATAAAGCCCTAAAAGTGCAACATATTCTACTATTCATTTACAACAGCTACAGGGACCCAATTGTGCAAGGATCAGTACTGAGCTATATTAAGAGATATAAAACTGCACTCAATGGAAGAGCTAAATTTACCTTGATTACATTCGAACAAGAAGCATATAGCATTGTCAATGAAGAAATACCAGCTATAAAAAAGGAGTTGGCGATCCTTAACATAGCATGGTATCCTCAAAAATACCATACGGGTGGTCTATTTCTCCTATTTAAGAAAATATATGATCTGATACATGGTTATATGCTGGCAAGAAAAATAGCTACAAAAAAAAGGATTGATTTAATCTACACCGTAGGCTCAATCAGTGGTGCTATGGGTTATTATCTTTCAAAGATACTCAAAGCCCGATTACTTGTACACACATTTGAGCCCCACAGCGAGTTTATGCTCGACTTCAAAATTTGGCATAGATACAGTCCGGCATACCTCCTATTACACCATATGGAAAATAAATTAATAAGGAGGGCCACTTATATAATGACCGGTACCGATGCCATGATAAAAAGAATAGAAAATAGAAGAACAAATAATGGTATATTTAAAGTGCCTTCATGTGTTGACCTTGAGAAGTTCAAACCATTATCTGAGATTCGTGGGGAAGTGCGTAAAACATTGGCGTTGAATAATAAGTTGGTCCTATTATATTTAGGAAAATTTGGGGGGATTTATTTCACTAAAGAACCGTTTGTTTACTTCAAGTACTTCCTGGAATATTTTGAAGCTAAAAATCCTCATATTTTAATTATTTCTCCTAATGATCCAGACTGGATCATTAACTCCTTGGCTGAAACCGGGATTAGGAAAAACTTTACTGTCTTGAACAATATACCTTTTAGCAACATACAAGATTATATAAATGCGGCCGATATTGGCTACTGTGGCATCCCTCCTCTGCCAAGCCAGAAATACCGTTCCCCAATAAAAAACGGGGAATACCTGGCATGTGGCTTACCTTATATCGTTTATTCTGGAGTAAGTGAAGATGATAAGGTAGCACTTGCTGATCGGGTAGGAGTAGTTGTAAAAAGTAACAATGACGAGATGATAATTAAATCATTAAAGCAAGTAGATAAGCTACTTAGCGAAAATAAAGAAGAACTGATATACCGTTGCAGAAATGCAGCTAAAAAGTATCGTGCTATTAGTAATGTTGATGACATTTACAAAATGATATTAGGTTAATTCTGTTTGTATACTATAATACGGTGAGTACTGGTCATGCGACTTGGTGGTTGTAATACCAGTTGGGGATTGGGGATAATAGCGGTATCCTGAAAAAAACTCAGCTAGGACTGGTTATTGAAACAGAAAAGCCATTTGCCGACCAATTAAAAAACATAAATCGGTTTTTGGAAATAAACAAAAAACATTTGGGAACTTGCCAAGAAACACCGCAATCCCGAATTGAGCCAAAGTGTGTACCAACAACTTATTCCGTAACACAGGAGTTTCCCAGCAATTGCTCCAAGTTGCTGGCAAATTGTGCTAAATCAACCTTAATATTGGCTCTGTAAATGCTGTAATCCGCTTCATTGGCAGGCTGACAAAAAGCATAATGGTAGTGGAGGTTAGAAACTGAAGCCAAGTAATAATATATCTGACTGTATTGACCTGAAACAGCCGGAGAAAGTTGTAACTCCATAACACTGCCTCCGGGAGGCATAAACATCATGTTAGTGAGGCCTGCCCCGTGTATTGATATGAGCACTTTAGTCTCTGACATCAATTTAACCTGCTCATAAAACGAAAGCGATTCAAACATTACAATATCAAAATCATGTTGGCGCAGGATTGCAATTAATTCTGCTTCATTGACGACAAACCGGCTTTTTGCACTGGTTCGGCTTACGTAAACACGTTTGGCAGGATGTTGATCAGTAATTTTAAAGTGTCTCTTGATTTTTGCGCTCAATTCATGCATAATAGCAGGATGATATTGAGCAGTATATTGTGTATTCGAAATATAAGATAAATTACGAACCTTTAAGCAAGCACCTTCTTTTATATACAGGATTTCCCTATCGGTAAGGCATCTGATGCTATCCATAATATAAGGTATATCCTTAAAATACGCTGGCAATGCCAGTTTAGCTCCGGAATCACCATGTTTTTCATACAACAAGAGCCTGACCAACGCTTCGGTGAGCCAATGAAAATATCCAGGGCACCAGGGATTATGAATAACCGTTACCGGATAATCAACCTTTTGAGGATGCTTGGTAAGGATGTTATAAAAATATCGTTTGTAAAAATGGGTTTTTTTTCCACTATACTTGGGAATACTGTAAGGATCGGGAAACCATCTCTTACCAACAATCCCTGCCTTTGTTATATTACACGATAAACCAGAATAGTTTAACAAGAAATAGGGTGATGAATTAAATTCCGTTTGAAAATAATGAACATCATTATCATTAAGCTGTATAGGCAAGCTCAACAGAATAGTTTCCCCTTCAATAACTAAAGCTTGCTTGTTTTTGTTGTTATTTATTTTTTCAAACACATTCAGTAAAGTTAGAAATGTACGCCAATCAATATAAAGCCAAAATAAATGACCAATTTTAAGGATATTTTTGTTGGAAGAAGAATACTTCAGCCCCTATTTGAAAGACTTCACAGAATAAGTTTACGTGGGATGAACTATGGAGTTGGTGGTATCACTACCAGGAGTGGAGAAGAACGAGTTGTTAAATTCGTAAAAGAAAAACTGAATGCGCGATATCCGAATGAAAAGGTCATATTCGATGTCGGGGCAAACATTGGTCAGTATGCATCAATACTTGCAAAAACATTTTCACAAAATGATAAAATATATTGTTTCGAGCCTTCCAAAAAAAGCTTTAACCTTCTTAAAACGAACCTCAGTCAATATCCGAATATTCATCTATCCCAACTAGGGTTGGGCTCCAGAGCTGAAAACCGAACCCTGTTTTATGATATGGCAGGATCTGCATGGGCCTCGGTTTACCAAAGAAAAGCTTCTCATTTCAGCCCTGATCTAAAGTTTGAAGAAGACATTTCGATTACCACTATCGACAGCTTTTGCCAAGAGCATGGTATTAAGAAGATTCACTTTCTGAAAATTGATGTAGAAGGCTTTGAACTAGAGGTATTAAAAGGGGCGGCAACAAATTTATCCAATATTGATTTTATCCAGTTTGAATTTAGTTTTGCCAACTACAATTCAGGCACATTTCTATTTGACTTTTATGATTTATTGCATAAGTTTAATTTATATCGAATTGTTCAAAATGGTATAAGAAAAATTGATTATGATGCCCGTTTTGAGATATTCATGACAACCAACTATCTGGCAGCAAACAAGAATTTAGTAGGAAGCCCGGTTACAAAAAGCGTGTAAGATAAATTCATTGGAGTGAACCATTTTATTCTTTCGATAAGTTTGTTTTTTGCAATATTATACGACTCAAACAGTACGTATGGTCAATGCAATGATTTTGATATTGCTGTTGATACTGAAGTTTGCCAAGGTTCAAGCTTATCAACAACAAATAATTCAGTCAATTTTGATAGTTATCAGTGGGACTTCTGCCCAGGCGATTTAAGTTTAACCCCCACAGCAAACTTAATTGACAATTATTCGAACATTGGCGTAACTGGCGGGGTCGATATATTAAAGGAAGGAGGCAAAGATTATGCTTTAATTATATCCCAGACCAATGGTAATTTATACCGGTTGGATTTTGGTAATAGTTTATCAAAT
>JAJRWN010000164.1 GCA_024276745.1 Bacteroidota bacterium | reverse complement strand
GCGCATATCAGGCAAGCCCATTTGTGCTTTTATCGAACCGTCAGCAAATTGAACCATAGAGTGAATGATAGACTGAGGATGTACAATTACTTCAATTTGACCGGTATTAATTCCAAATAACCATTTGGCTTCGATAAGTTCCAGCCCTTTGTTCATCATGCTTGCAGAATCGATGCTAATCTTTGCACCCATATTCCAATTAGGATGTTTTAAAGCCTGAGCGATGGTAATGGTGCTTAATTCTTTGATTCCCATTCCTCTGAAAGGACCTCCCGATGCTGTTAAAATAATTTTTTCAACAGGATTGTGATATTCTCCCGCCAGACATTGAAAAATTGCCGAATGTTCTGAATCCACCGGATAAATATTAACTCCTTTTTCCCTGGCCAGATTGGTAACAATTTCCCCGGCAACCACCAGTGTTTCTTTATTGGCCAGTGCAATATTTTTTCCTGCTTCAATGGCACTTATGGTAGATTCGAGACCGGCAAAACCGACAATGGCCGTGAGTACTAAATCTACCGAATCGAAAGCTACTACTTGCTTTAAAGCCTCTGTACCTGCAAATACTTTGATATCATGTTTTGACAATGCATCGCTTACTTCAATATACTTGCTTTCATTTGCGATAACAACTGCATTGGGCAAAAAGGCTTTGGCTTGTTCTATCAGCAAATCACTATTGCCATTGGCAGTCAGTATTTCAACGGAAAATTCCTCAGAATGAGCTTGAATGACTTCCAAAGCCTGGCAACCGATAGAGCCGGTAGAACCAAGTATGGCAATATGTTTTTTATGATTATTCATTTATTGATTCAGTATAAAATGATTTAGTTGGTCCGCAATTTTCCGGTTATCGGCCAGGCGCGGTACTTTATGTTGCCCCCCTAATTTACCAATTGATTTCATATAATTTCGGAAAGCATTTTTTTGCAAACAGCGAATCACCAAAGGCCGTAAAACAGCACCTTCTATCAGATCACGATAATAAGGATTCTTATTTACCATGCTATTATTTAATGCTTTGGCAAAATCAGTTAAATCAACCGGAGCTTGTTCAAATTCGATAAACCATTCGTGATAAGGCAAACCGTTTTGGGGCGATACCTGTGGGGCTACGCTAAATTCTATAATCTTTACATGCTGCTGTATGGCCACTTCATCCAAAGCCGATTCAACCTCTTCGGCAATCACATGCTCGCCAAAGGCAGAAATAAAATGTTTTATTCTTCCGCTCACATGCAAGCGATACGGTTTCAAAGATGTAAATTTTACCGTATCGCCAATATTGTATCCCCAAAGACCGGCATTGGTATTTAAAATAATGGCGTAGTTTATTCCGGTTTCTACCTCAGCAAGGCTATATCTCCGGGGCTTGTCATCAAATATTTCGCTGGCCTTTACAAATTCATAAAAAATTCCATCATGGGTATTGAGCAATAAGCTGTCATTGTCTAATTGATCCTGAAAAGCAATAAAACCTTCTGATGCAGGATAAGTGGCAAGGGTATGCACTTTGCGTCCGGTCATAGCTTGTAGCTTATCGCGGTAAGGACTAAAATTTACTCCACCATAGATAAAGAGTTGAAAATTTGGAAATAAATGGCCAATATGCTTACCGGTTTTATTTAATAATCGTTCGTAATACATCAAAACCCATGGAGGAATGCCACTGATAAGCGACATATCCTGATCATAGGTTTCTTCCACAATAGCATCCAGTTTTTGTTCCCAGTCGTCAATACAGTTGGTTTTCCATGAAGGAAGTTGATTCTTGCGCAACCATGCCGGTACATGATGATTCACAATGCCTGAAAGACGACCGCTAAGAATGCCGTTTTTTTTATCAAGTACAGGCGAACCCGATAAAAAAATCATTTTTCCATCAAAAATTTTAGTAATGCTTGCTAAAAAAGCATAATTCATTAGGGCATCATGAGCTGCGCGTATATGATTGCCCATCGATATTTTGGTAATGGGAATATACTTACTGCCCGAGGTGGTTCCCGATGTTTTTGCAAAATAAACCGGTTTGCCCGGCCATAATATATCCGGTTTACCCTCAATAACCCGATCAAGATATGATCTTAAATCCTCATAATCACGCAGGGGTACTGCTTTTGTAAAATCTTCATAAGTCAAAATATGCTCAAAACCATGATCCCGGCCAAATTGGGTGCTTGCTGCTTTATTGATTAATTGCCGGAAAATTTTTTGCTGATCTTCTACCTGAGTTTTTCGCCAGCGATCCAGTTTATGGCTTACATAACGGGTATATGGTTTCAGCAAAACAGATTTTAATCCCATGCCGCAAATTTAGGAAATCAAAAGGCATATTGAACGACTGCTTAATCTTTTGACGTTTGGATAAAACAAGAAAAGATGGATTCATTTACATTTGCATCATGCATAATCTTATTTTTCAGCTTATAATTGGATTTATTCTTTTCGGATTTCTTAGCGATAATCTGTTGCAATATTTGAATCTGCAACATGCCAAAAGCGATATGCCCAAAAAACTGGAAAAGTTTTATAACCAAGATTCGTATAAAAAATCAATTGCTTATCACCGGGCTAATTTCAAACTTTCTTTACTCAGTAGTTTTTTGAGTACATCAATACTGCTACTTTTATTATTTACGCATGGATTTGCCTGGCTTGACATGAGCATTGCTGCCATTACAAGTCATGAAATTATACGTGCATTATTGTTCTTTGGAATTTTACTTTTCATAAGTGATTTGTTTTCGACTCCTTTTTCTGTTTATAAAACATTTGTTATCGAAAACAAATACGGTTTCAATAGAATTACGCCTTCCTTATTCCTCAAAGATAAACTGAAAGCCTGGCTTATATCGGCACTACTCGGAGGCGCATTATTATCGTTAATTATCTGGTTTTATCAATTTACAGGTTCGTGGTTTTGGGTAATCGGCTGGTCTATTCTGATTGCCGTAATGCTTTTCATCACCATATTTTACACCAGTTTGTTTGTGCCGTTATTCAATAAGCTGGTCCCTCTGGAAGCCGGAAAGCTGCGCGATAGAATCACCGCTTTTACAACTAAAGTAAATTTCCCGTTAAAAAAGATATTTGTAATGAACGGTTCCTTGCGTTCCACAAAAGCAAATGCTTTTTTCAGTGGTTTGGGGTCAAAGAAAAGTATTGTATTGTTCGATACCTTGATTGACCAGCATTCCGAAAATGAATTGATTGGAGTATTGGCACATGAAGTCGGTCATTATAAAAAGAAACATATTATAATAAGCATGCTTTTATCCATTGTACAAACAGGATTATTGTTTTTTCTCTTTGGTCAAATGCTTTATTATCCCGGGTTTTCAGAAGCATTGGGTGCTAAGAGCCCATCTTTCCACATGACTATGCTGGCTTTTTCTTTTCTGCTCTCACCCTTGATGTTATTGACAAACCTGCTTACCCATGCTGTATCGAGACAACATGAATACCAGGCAGATGCTTTTTCGGCACAAAGCAATGGAGCCGGACATTTGATAAATGCACTCGAAAAATTAAGTGTAAAAAACTTATCCTTTCCCGATCCGCATCCCTTAATGGTAAAATTCCACTATTCACACCCACCGCTAAGCGCACGAATAGAAGCACTGGAAAAACTCAGATAATAAACTGGCATAAGGCTTGCGTTATAGAGGCCGTACCAAAATATTTTACTCATGAAAAAATTAATGCTATTCGTTTTGGTGGTTGTTGCAGGAAGCATAAGCACTATGGCTCAGAAATATATCACGGCAGCAGGTATCAGGCTGGATAAGCGGGGAATGGGTATCACCGTTCAGCAACGGATTGGTATCAACAAAACCTTTGAAGCTATGCTTAGCGGAAACAAAACAGACTTTGAAGGAACCCTTATGCTTGAAAAACATATACCCATTATCTTCCGGGGATTCAATACTTATTTTGGAGCAGGTGCCCACTTGGGAAATGTACAAAACAGTCAGTACTATTATGGGCTTGATGCCATAGCCGGTATCGAATTAAAAACACCCTTGCTTCCTTTATTGTTTAGTATTGATATAAAACCACAATTGGATTTTAACTATCCATCTTCTGATTTTGGACAAAGCGCTAACAGATTTGCATGGGAAACAGGTCTTTCGGTACGTTTGATACTATTCAGAGATAAACACAAAAAAAAATAAACATCTTTCACTTTGAATAAATACCGTCAAGCCCGCATCTTTGAAGCGGGCTTTTAAAAATGTCGGCTGTCAATAAAAATATTCGACAACAACATTGAATATTCAGAACAGATTAATTACCTTTGCACTCCGATTTCAAATAAAGAAGACCATGTACGTCATAGTAAAGATAGCAGGACAACAATTTAAAGTAGAAAAAGATCAGGAAATATTTGTGCATCGTTTAGAGGGTAATCCCGGTGATCAGATAGCTTTTGATGAAGTACTTTTAAAAGATAATGACGGTAAGATAAGCGTAGGAACACCGACCATTGAAAAAGCCAAAGTAAATGCTACTATCATCGAGCATTTGAAAGGTGATAAAGTAATTGTTTTTAAGAAAAAAAGAAGAAAAGGCTACCAAAAAAGCAATGGGCACAGGCAACAGTTTTCAAAAATCAAGATTGATAAAATCAGCTAAGTCCTTTTATTAAAAAAAAAGCAAAACAGCAATAAAAAATGGCACATAAGAAAGGAGCCGGCAGTAGCAGAAACGGACGCGAATCGCATAGCAAAAGATTAGGAGTAAAAATATATGGCGGACAGTTGGCCATAGCCGGTAACATCATTATCAGGCAACGGGGAACAACCCATCATCCTGGCGAAGGTGTAGGCATGGGCAGAGATCATACTATTTTTGCATTGCAAGACGGTATTGTATATTTTAGAAAGAAAAGAAACAACCGTTCTTATGTATCGGTATTATCACCCGATGCTTATAATAGTTTGACAGGTCAGAATTTGGCCATTGTAGAAATTGGAGCAAATCAAGAACCCGAACCGGAAAAACCGATTACCAAAGAAACTGCCATTCCGGAAAAAAAAGCAGAAGAAAAAGCTGCAAAACCTCAACAAAAAGACAATCTGAAACTCATTGAAGGATTAGGACCTGCTTTTGAGAAAAAATTAAATGCAGCAGGTATTACCAGTTTTGCTCAACTGGCTGCATTAAGTGCTGATGATTTAGTAAATCTTGAAGCTAATGCAGGTATAAAAGCTGCTAAAGTTGAAAAAGACAATTGGATAGGACAAGCTGCAGCACTGATAGAAAATAAATAGTTTTTCATGATATTTAAAGCCCGCTGACAAACCAGCGGGCTTTTTTTGTTTAGACCTGACTCGTATTCAATAATTATAAAAAAAAATGTAAGCATTTTTATCAACCAATTCAATGATTATGTTGTTACAAAGTAAAAAATAAACCACATGAAGCTAAGTCAGATTATCATTCCTATTATTGTAATGGCTACAATTTTGACAGCCTGTCAATCGAGTACAATTAAAAATGCCGAAAAAAAAATACTTCCGGTTCCAGCATACAGCCAAAATCAGGCTTTCAACGATTACTGGTATAATAATCAAGCCGAATTAGACCGCTACGAATTAAAACAAGCCCGGTATGGGAAATACCGGAATGGGAATGCCGTATTTATATTTGTTACCGAGCATCTAAGTCCTTTGAAACATGTAAAAGCGTATAACAAAGACGAAAAAGATATACCGGTTTTAAAATTAAATCAAACCCGGAAATTCATAACGGGTATTTATCCCTATTCAATCATGAGTTCAGTTTTTACTCCGGTAAATCTGGAGCTTAATCCTTTCACGCTTCGAGAAACTTTCACCGAACAGGAATGGTGTGGTTTGGAATTTTCACGTTTAGATTATTCCGGTACAGGATACGAAGGTATGCTGAATTCCTATTTTCCCGATGAAGGAGATATACCTTTGCAATTGCCCAATGCCATGCTTGAAGACGAAATTTATACCCGGATAAGAATAAATCCTGAAATGTTGCCTGCCGGTGACATTCTTATTATCCCATCCATGCAGCATATTCGTTTCAGACATCTTGAAACCCGGGCAGAAGAAGCATTTGCAAGTATAAAAGACAGCGTTTCCGGTGATCAAAACCTACAAATATATACAGTAAAATATAAAAACATTCAACGCACTCTGCAACTTGTGTTTAATGCGGAGTTCCCACACAAAATACAGCAATTCAAAGAAAGTTATTTATCGGGTTTTGGCGATGATGCACATTTAATGACTACAGTAGGCACATTAACCAACAGCATCATGCTGGATTACTGGTCAAAGAATAATCCGGAAGATACGACCTACCGGAAAGCCTTGGGTTTAGGTATGTAGAGCCATCAAATTGCTACCTTTGTTTATCCATGAAACGCTATTTATCACTGGTAAAATTCAGTCATACGGTATTCG
>JAJRWN010000163.1 GCA_024276745.1 Bacteroidota bacterium | reverse complement strand
TTTATATAGAAGGCCGGGGTGGTTACTTTACAGGTGTTGATGCCTGGGGAGTTGTACCTGCCATAGGGCTTCGGTTTGGCAATCTTGATTTACAAGGGAATGTGACTTTTGCCGGGGAGAATCACTGGGGCGGTGTTCGTGTCGGTTACTACTGGGGGAATAAGTAAATACTTTTACCATTACTGAGAGATAAAGGAATCAAATCGGGATTGTAAATCCCTGTCATGACTGTTTGGTTATAAATGGCCACGAATTGCAAATTCGTTTCAGAAAGGAGGGCTACGATTTGAGACCAAAGGGTAAAGGGTATGAGTTGAAGGGTAGAGGATAAATTTATTTTCTCAGTTGTGAACGTTCTTGTCGCAGGGTCTCATGCGAAAATCCCGACTAACAAAAGTAAAACTTTTATAATACGTGAAATTAAAGCAATCCAGTCATGGTTGAAGAAATCAAAACTGAATTGCCGATTAATAAAGTTAATTATTTAATTAAATCACAACCTGCCGAAACAAAATCCATTCTTCTGTTTTTTGCAGTTCCACCCTTAAATTCTACACCAATCGAAATTCCCAATCCCCAATATATACTTGGTTTATGTGCAACTCCATATTTGGCAAACCAATTATTTCCGGTTAAATTAATATTGTTATGGGCCGCAATTTTTGTATAGCCATCATAAATATGAATATGCTTAACTATTGCATTCGATGAAAATGTTCTAAACCTCAGAATCGCGCAAACAATTTTCAATCTTTTGCTATCAACAATTACGGGTGTAGGAATAGCAAAATGAAACCAATTCTTAGTATTTGGCTTTCCATAAAGATAAGTATAAAAACCTGCTCGTGTTATTCTTTCTAATCTTTCAGGGTATTCAATTTGAATACTTGTTCCGTGTATCCATTGCGCATGAGCTATGCTGTAACCTCCGTAAATGCTTCTTATTCCTGCCTTATCATCAGCATGTAAAACCCTGCTAGGGCCACTATATGATGGAAACATTAAGGAGCCACTAACATTGGAATGTCTCAACCCCAAAGAATGACCAAATTCATGAGCTGCAACAGTTACTAAATCAATTTTACCCGTTCCTGTAGGAATATTAAGTGTCCAGGTTTCCGCTTCATCAAAATGTGCATCACCGGCTAATGCTCCAGAATTAGGCGGAGGATAAAAAGCATGCGCCAATACACCGCTATTTCCGTCAAATGGTGATCCATCTTCATGATTTCCGGAAACAAATCTTATTCTAATATCCGGATTTGACGAAAAGTTCACTCTTCTAAAACTAAGGCTGGTTTCCGCGGCCCAAAGTGCAAATGCCTGGGCAATCGCCGCATGAATTTTTGCAGGTGTAAGGCTATTATCAGAAGTATAATTTTGAAACCCGTATGTTAGCTCCGTTTTATTCCATTTATTTCCTTGAGTAGAATATTCTCCAAGATCTGGCATTCCACATCTTTTTTTCTCTAATTCGGCCAGGGTATTTACATCAAGTTTCCCACTGCATTCTAATCCATGAAAGTCTTGATATTTTTTTAATGCTTGCACTGTATTGTCATCTAAATCACCTTCTTTTATGGATATAGACTCCATCGCATCCGCCTCTTTATCGTCAGGCTCCGGCGGCATTTCATTTCCTGGATCAAAACCACGGTCTTCGTAATTTAAATAGCCAAATAACCCCAGGTGTTTCTGGAGTACTTTTACATCCTTGGATGATTTTGGAATAAAATCATCTTTTTTAATTGATTTTTTCATTGTTGTTTTGGTTAAAGTGTGAATACAGTATTGAATATTATTTATATCGATTACCTGATTTAATGCTCAAATTTCTCATCTTGCTTCTCCTGCGTTGGTTGATTTTGTATTTCATTATTTCACCGCAAAATTGTTTTCTATTCAAATATCATCAGTTTTGAAACTCTTAGAATTTATGTGAAATACAAAAACTCAAAGGGTTATGTTTATAAATATCAGTGGAAATTAATTTCCACTTTGCACAGAAATATTAATAAATTACTTTCTCATGTGATCTATTAAAATATATTGAGGTTCGTCCTTTATGCAGATAATTATAAAAGGTAACCCGGTTTGGTTTTGAAGCTGTGAGCCATGAGTTCTGAGAGGTGGGATAAAAGGTAAAAGTTTTGAGCTTTGAGTGCCCGGTTGGCAGTGGCAGTTGGTGCTCAGAGTCCATAAAAATGAGACTCTGAGCGGGGAGAAACCCAGCGACCAGTTATGAGCTTTGACTTGCGGGGGAAGGGGAAGAGCTAAAAGGGGCAGGGTGGTCTAACTCAGATTTGAAATATTGTTGACACTAACCAGGATTGCAAATCCCTGTTTTGGTTGTTTTAAAGATTAGTGGGCACGAATTTCAAATTCGCGCCAGCAGGAAACACTTTATTTTTTTAACTTTTTCAGCCTTTTAATTGCATTTTGATTTTGTGGATTCAGCTGCAAAGATTTTTGAAAGTATATAATGGCCTTTTTATTATTCCCAACACATAGATATGCTTCTGCAAGACTGTCAAATAGGTTTGCTGACTCCGGGTAAATTTTGGTTGCCAACATTAAAATGTTGATACCAT
>JAJRWN010000162.1 GCA_024276745.1 Bacteroidota bacterium | reverse complement strand
GAAAGAAAAATGCAAAGTGAGCTCATCAAAATGAAACTTGAATATAAGCTTACACGGCAAGAATTGAATGAAATGAATCAAGTACTTACCGATTTGCAAAACCGGGACGATAATATCTACCGGATGATTTTTGAAGCTGAGCCAATATCGAAAAATGTAAGAGAAGGTGGTTTTGGTGGCAGCAAAATGTATGAACGTTTTGCCGGATTTGATAATGGTAAATTAATGGCCGATATTGATTCTTCGGTAGAACACATGAAGCGAAAGTTATACATCCAATCGTTATCGTATGACGAATTGGAGGGAATGATCAAGAATAAAGAGAAAATGTTAGCCTCCATTCCTGCCATACAGCCTATTTCAAATGAAGATTTAACAAGACTTTCCTCCGGATTTGGTTGGCGCATACATCCGATATACAAAACCATGCGCATGCACGAAGGACTTGATTTCACCGCCCCCAGAAATTCAGAAATTTACGCCACCGGAGATGGTGTTGTGGATGTAGCCAAACGCTCGAGAGGCTACGGCAATGAAATATGGATTAATCATGGATTTGGCTACCGCTCTCATTATTGCCACATGCAAAAGTATATTGTGCATGTAGGTGAAAAAGTAAAACGGGGTCAATTAATTGGATATGTAGGCAGCACGGGATTGTCAACAGCCCCTCACCTGCATTATGAAATTGCCAAAAACGGAGTGAAAATTAATCCAATTAATTTTTTCTATAACGATCTAAGCCCCGAGCAATACGACCAGTTGATAGAAATTGCTGAACAAGCCAATCAATCATTTGACTAAGCTTTGTTTAATTATTATCACTATTTCTACAATTTTCTTTAATTTTCCTTTCCATTTGAAGCTTATACCGTTATGCCCTATAAAGAAAAAGAGATTGAAAGATTATACTATCCTATTGGAGAAGTAGCTCAAATGCTTAATTTGTCAGCTTCTTTAATCCGCTTTTGGGAAAAAGAATTTAAAATTCTCAAGCCCAGAAAGAATCATAAAGGCGACCGCTTATTTACAAAAAAAGATATAGAAAACTTAAAAGTTATTTATCATTTGGTAAAAGAAAGAGGATATACTTTGAAAGGTGCCCGCCAGAAATTAAAAGAAAATAAATCCGATACTGTAGATCAATTAAAAGTAACAGAAAGTCTTCAAAAAATCCGATCCTTTCTGATTGCTTTAAAAAAAGAGCTCTAAAAAATAAAATTATTGGCTTTAAAATTCATTCTAAACGAAATGGCAAAATAGTTTGTATTCCGGTTCAGGTTGGCCCAATCACTTTTCTGTTGCCGGTAGATCCAATTCAAATCAAAGAAAATATTTGGCCTCCACATCCAGGAAAGTTTCATATTTAAATAATTAATCCGTGTAGGAATACCATCACCGGTTAACCGGCCATAATCAGGGCCATGAAAAGAATTATCAAGTAATATATTGCTGCCATAATTACTCATACCGCTATCGGCCCCACACAAACTATGAAAAGCAGTAGCTTGCAAAAACCATCGATTAGCCGGTTGATAAAAAGCAGAAAATAATATCTCTTTAAAATTAGCCCCCAAAGGATGCCCCAAAGCCTGCCCGTAATGCGACCAGCTGATAGCCGGATTATCGTGTGAAAAAGTATATGGCCTTGCCGTATTAAATTCTGTCTGTATATCCAGATTTGCTATACCAAAAGCATCAAAATATTTGATGCCACTTTGAAAAGCATATTTATTTCCCCACCATCCGGTAGCTTTCAGCAGATCCCAATAGCGGAGGTCATCAATAAGGATTTGCCCATAAAATGAAAAATGATGTAGAAAATTCCATTTCCAGTCCATACCCATAATAACATTGTCGGCCGAACCCAATTGATATTCAACCGATCGATAAAAAATAACAGGATTCAGATAATACCATTCAAAGCCGCTACCGGTGCTACTGTCCGGTGCAAAAACAACACCTTCAAATAAGCCTATATTAAGTTTTGGAAGTATCTGCATATTCAAATGATGCAGGGCTACCCATTTGCGTGCAACAGGACCATCAGCAATATTTTCTTTCCGGTAGTCAATCAATTGGGCATAAATATTCTGATAGTCGATACGCCAAAAACGTGTATCAAGTCGAAAAAAAGTATAATTATTAGTATAATCTGAAAGCATAAAAGAACGTATCCCATTGCCGATAAACAAATTATCCTGCCCCATTTGCAAAGATATTTGTGGAAGCAAGTTGAACGATAAATAGCCCCGGGCATTCATATAATCAATACTGTTTTGCTTAAAAGGCTTTACTCTTCCGTTGCCGGGCAAGACCTGAAACTGATTGTCTTTACGTTCCATGACATAAGACATAAAATTGCCTTGATTTTCATCAATTTCGGTGTAAAAGCCCAGCTTACCGGCCAATTCACCTTGCACCAATACCCCTCTTGTATTTACATATTTATGTTCATTTATACCGGCTTCGCGACCATATTCGAAATGAAAAAGAGGATCTACAAATAGTGTAAAACCCTGTTTACGCATACTGAATAAATGTGCAGGCTGCCGGTAGAAAAGTCCTGCAACAGGTTTTTTGCTTCGCAGGGCAGGACTATACAATTCCCTGAAAAACATCCGGTTGGCATGATCGGCATTGGATAAGTGACTTTGTTCAACAATCTTTTTAACCCGGTCTAATCGCCAGGGACGGCAAACCGTAAAAGCTGCAAATGAATCAGGATGCAACACATCCATGCGTTCCATTGTTTTGACTACCGGACTGTGTAAAGGAAGAAATAAATGATCAGGGTAATACTGAGCATAAAGACTTTGATGAAAAGGCATCAATGAGATAATTACAGAAAATGAGATAATTAGTGTTCTCATAAAGATTTATTGCATTGCTTGAAATCCATTACGAATCATGGGAGTTAAAGATATAGTAGCTTTTGGCAAATTTCAGCATCAATAATAAACCAATGACAGCCAGGGATGCATAAATAGATGCTTCCGACCATTCCATCAATATCAATTTACCGGAAGCAAATAACAAAGAGTAAGTCATAAGCACTGCACTTAACCAGGTAAGGAATAATCCTCCCAGTGGTACTTTTGGTACCTTACCCAGCTGTTTTGCATACGAACTCCACCAACCGCCCGGTTTCACCCGTTGATAGAATAACGAAAGTGTTTCATGGCTTTCGGGTTTGGTTAAGAAGGTGATTAGCAACCAGGCTACACTTGTTAGTCCGCTTGTAAAAAACATACTTCCGGCAAAATCGAAATGAAAATAATAAGCCGAGAGAGCATAACCGATAAACGGGACAAAAGTTGCCGTTATCTCACTCCATGCATTGATTCGCCACCAATACCAGCGCATAATCAAAACCAGACCAAGACCTGCTCCACATTGAAATATAAAATTCCATACTTCGGCAATCGATTGTATTTGAGCAGATATAAATACGGCAACAGCCATAATCAACACCGTCATGATTCTGCTCACCAAGACAAAATGCCGGTCATTATTTTGATTTTTCGATTGAAAAATAAAACGTTTATACAAATCATTTACGAGATAGCTGGCTCCCCAATTCAACTGAGTAGAAATAGTACTCATGTAAGCCGCAAAAAAAGCAGCCAACATCAAGCCTTTCAGACCCACGGGAAGAAAATCGCGCATAGCATACACATAACCCATTTGTTTGCTATCGGCAGCCAAATCAGGATAAAGCACTATTGCCGATAGGCCTACTAAAATCCATGGCCATGGCCTTACGGCATAATGCATTACCTGAAACAACATCGTGGCCCAGGTAGCTTCTTTTTCATTGGGTGTACTCATCATACGCTGGGCAATATATCCTCCTCCACCCGGTTCGGCACCGGGATACCAGCTTGACCACCATTGAACGCCAATGCGTGCAAAAAAAGCCCCAAGACCTATACTCAGTGTTAATCCTGCAGCAGATTGACCAATGCTTGGAAAAAACCGTAATGTACCCGGATGGATATGGTTTAACTGGGTTTTTAAACCGGAAATACCACCAATTTCAGGCGATTGGATAACTAAAACGGATAGTACAATGCTACCGGTCATGGCAAGAATAAATTGTAATGTATCTGTTACTGCTACCCCTTTTAATCCACCAAAAGAAGAATAGACCGCCACCAAAGCCATGGCTGCCATCGTGTACCAAAAGGCACTTTGATGACTGATGTCGAAAAAGCCCTGCAAAATTGAAATCATGGCAAAATTCACCCAGCCGATAATCAATACATTCATGAATAAGCCCAGATAAACCGCTTTAAAAGCTCTTAATAATTTTGCCGCTATACCCGAATAGCGAAGTTCAATCAGTTCAACTTCCGTTAAAACTCCCGCCCTGCGCCATAATGCCGCAAAAAAGAAAGTCGTAAGCATACCACCTAAGAGGAAATTCCACCATACCCAATTGCCGGCAATACCGTTTTTACCAATCAGTTCGCTTACTGCCAATGGCGTATCGGCAGCAAAAGTGGTAGCCACCATGGACAAACCGGCAATATACCAGGGAAGATTTCTGCCACCCAGGAAAAAACTGCTTAAACTGCGCCCCGATTCACCGGTATAAGAAATTGATATGCCCACGAACAGTAACAAACAGGCTGCTACAATCAACCAATCGAGCATTTGAAAATTTACCGCATTCAGATCATACAGGATAAGTTCCGGCATAAATAGATTTTTCCGAAATCTAATAAGATTATATTGAGTACAAAAAGAATTTTTTAAACGGATCGAAAATGATGCAGATCATCCTGTAGTATATCAATCGTTTATCTTAACAAATCGTTAAAAAATAACAGTATGCAAAGAATAGTTTGTTTACTCATTTTGGATTATCTTATTTTGCATAGAGAATAGTGAAAATGAAGAAAATAAATTAGCTTCGCATTTCACATTAATTATGGCAAGAAAACCAAATATTAAAAAAATTGCAGTGTTTACTTCCGGTGGCGATGCTCCCGGTATGAATGCAGCAATACGTGCAGTAACCCGGACCGGGATTTATTATGGCCTTGAAGTAATGGGAATACTACGGGGATTTGAAGGCATGGTTGATGGAAATTTTGTTCAGCTTCATGCTAATTCGGTAAGCAATATTATCCAAAGAGGCGGAACAATTTTAAAATCAGCAAGAAGCGAACGGTTCAGAACAAAAGAAGGTAGAAAAAAAGCTTTTGATAATATATCTGCGCATAAAGTAGATGCCATTGTGGCTATAGGAGGAGACGGGACTTTCAGGGGAGCCCTTGAATTCACAACAGAATACGATATTTCCTGTATCGGCATACCCGGTACCATCGATAACGATTTGTATGGTACCGATTCTACCATAGGATACGATACGGCCATCAATACCGCTATTGATGCAATCGACAAAATAAGGGATACCGCCAATTCACACGATCGTTTGTTTTTTATCGAGGTAATGGGTAGAGATGCCGGTTTTATAGCCTTACGCTGCGGCATAGCCGGTGGTGCCGAAGCTATATTGGTACCTGAGAAAAAAACAGATATCGATGATTTGATTACCGTGCTTGAAAAAGGCTGGCGAAAAAACAAAACATCTTCCATTGTGGTGGTGGCCGAAGGTGATGAAACAGGCGGTGCTATAGAAATTGCCAAAAAAGTAAAAGCCAAGTTTGATAATTACGATACCAGAGTAACCATTTTAGGTCACCTGCAAAGAGGTGGTAATCCAACCACTATGGACCGGGTGCTTGCCAGTACCCTTGGCGTATATGCCGTGGAGGCCTTGCTGGATGGAAAATCAGGCTTAATGATTGGTATGGTAAATAAGGAACTATGTTTCACTCCTTTTGAAAAAGCCAGCAAACACCATGGTGAAATGGATAAAAACTTGCTCCGGATATCTAAACTTTTAGCCAGTTAATTATGGCTTGATAATAAATAATTTTTTATTCATCGATGCCTCACCACTGATCAAACGAACCTGATACATTCCCTGGCTGATTTGATTTAAATCAATATCTATATTGCTTTGCCCTACATAAATTGTCAAGGTTTTTTGAGCAATGAGCTTTCCGCCAATATCATAGATTCCCAAAACGGCTTCAAAAGTTTTATTCGATTGGAACAATACCGTGAATATACCTTTATTTGGATTTGGAAATATACGCATACTTTCTAAACCTGCCGGAATTTGTATTCCGTTGATGACGGTATCTCTTACCCTTACAGAATCAACAATTGTACATAAATTGGCATCAGAGACCGTTACATGATACAAACCGGCACATAAATTAACAGCAGTAGCACTTGTTTGATATTGGCCATCGTCCCACTGATAAGTATAATTAGCCGTACCACCCTGCACCGAGGCCGTTGCCGTACCATTGCACTGCGAGTTTTCGTCATTGCTGGATTGCATTAATATTTGAAGACTATCGGGCTGATTAAGTACAAATAATTTAATTCCGGTACAAAGATTAGAATCACTAACCGTGAGCTGATAATTTCCGGCCGGCAGATTTTGAATAGTAGAAAGAGTATCGCCTGTTGACCATACATATTGATATGGAGAAGTGCCACCCTGAACCGAAACGGAAATACTACCATCGGCTAATCCATAACAAGAAGGCCTTATTAATGTGTTAGCCATCAAATTTAATGAATCCGGTTGAGTAATGGTAAACACAAGTGTAGCCGTACAACCGTTTGTATCTGTAAGGGTAAGCGAATAATTACCGGCACTCAGATTGTTGATAAAACTTGACGTTGAGAGATTACTCCACAAATAAGTATAACCTGGTGTTCCACCTGAGCCCGTTAACTTAAGTGAACCGTCTGCATTTCCATAGCAAGAAACATTTACTTGTTCTAATATTTTGGCATCAAGCTGCCCGGGTTGAAGTATGTTCACCGAATCGATACTGATGCATTGATGAGCATCCTGAATCGTAACCTTATATAAACCGGCCGCTAATCCTGTAATACTGTCGGTAATTGCACCATTGGACCAAGTATATTCATAAGGCATAGTACCTCCTGTTGCCATGACAGAAGCCGATCCGCTTGAATCGCCATAACACCCGCTTATGTCGCTATGTTGATTAATATTTGCATTTAGCTGCAAGGGTTGAGTAACGAAGATGGTATCAACGGTATAACATCCAATGGAATCCGTTACACTTACAAAGTAAGTAGCGGCAGATAAACCGGATAGCGAAGAAGTAGTATCCCCTGTATTCCAAAGATATGAATAAGGTAGGTTACCACCGCTTGGAGTAAGTTGAATAGCGGCATCATTTCCGCCAAAACAACTTACATCTGTAACCAGATTATTTACAGCTACATGGCAACTATTAAGTTGAGATTCCCAAATGCCTCTACCAAAAGTAGCTGCAACAAGACGCGAATTAGGTAAAGCAATTTCAAGTTCGGTAACCGGTGAATTGGGCAAACCGTTATTGTATAATTGCCAGTCGGTCATACTTGCATCACGATAATAAACACCTACATCCATGCCTAAATAAAGAACATCGTTCGATCCTTGTTGATAAACGATGCAGTTTGCCGGCAGATTAGGAAGACTTCCTGAGAAATTAATCCAGCTCAGACCTCCATCATTTGTAAACATAACCTTGTTGCCGGACGAATAACCAGCCAGGGTTATCCAGTATCGTTGGGCATTAGCCGGATCGATGCACAAATAACTGATTGGAGGGCCAGAAGTATAGATGGTATCCCAATGAACACCACCATCAATTGTCTTATAAATACTGTATTTCGTGGCTGCCAAAATGGTCATGCTATCGGAAGGGGCAATAATCACATTACGAAGTTTACTTCCTCCTGACATTCCGGAAGAAATAGCAGTCCATGAGTTGCCACGATTGGTAGATTTATACACTTCTTTAAATCCGGCATAAATAGAACTGGTATTTTGTGGATTCAGGTTAAAAGGTGTGACCCACCAACCTCTTGGCTTTCCGGGAATACTATCAGAAATGGTAGTTGTGTTCCACCAATTGGCAAATCCGTCTGATGAGCGGTAAATCCGTCCATAGGCGTAGCTGGCATACATCCAATTATCGTTATTGGGGTCGATTAGGCAATTCATGCCGTCTCCACCGGTAGCATAAACCCAATGACCGGCCGTTAATTTTCTGGATCCGTTATCCTGTAAACCGCCAATGATCAAATCCGGTGTAATGGATGAAACACCAATGCGATAAAACTGACTAATTTGTAAACCATTACTGAGATCCATCCAGGTTTGTCCAGTGTCAACAGTACGGTAAATACCACCGTCATTACAATCAAAAAACCAGGAAGGTTTTAATGGATGAAACGCAGAGAAATGTTTATCGGCATGCACCACCGGAACATGATTAGGATTTTGTGCATTTGAACCCGTCCACATACTGCTCAGGCTCCAGGTATGACCGGCATCGGTGCTTTTCCAGGTATTCACTCCGGCCAGGAAGACGATATTGGAATCAATGGGTGAAATCGTATAACAGAGATCGTACCAGCCTTGTCCTCCGTTGCCATATCCACTATAAGACCAGGTCAATAAATTCATGGTATCAAGATAAACTTTAAAAGTAAGTCCGTCATCGTCAGAATTATAAATCCCATACATACCTCCTGAAGTATTGGCACAAAGAGCCTGCAAACGATGAGGAGCAGCAGCTGTAGTAGCCAGTTTTATTCTTCTTACTCCACTAAAAGAGCTCATTATCTTCCAGGTAATACCGGCATCGGTAGAACGGTAAATCTGGGCTGATCCATAATTACTTGCATATAAAGTATCAAATTGATTTGGATGAATTTCGAGATCGGTAAAATAACCGGATTGAACTTTTGTCCAGCTTACAGCAGCATCCGCACTGCGCCATATACCATCGGTTGATGCCAATACAAGAACAGATGGATTATCGGGATCAATAATGATATCGCGCATTAGTTTTGAACTGGTAACAGCCCAATTTAAACCGGTAGTATTCCAGCTTATGCCTCCATCTGTCGATTTAAGCTCGCCAACACTTTTGGTGTCGCCCACAGAGCTGCCTGTCATTGCCCACATACTTCCGCGGTCTCCATCACCGGTGGCTACATACATGGTATCAGGATGAATGGGATTAATGGCAATGCCACTCACTCCGAGGCTTGGATTTTGATCAAAAGAGGTAGTCCAAGTATGAGCGGCATCGCTTGTTTTCCAAAGGCCACCTGCCGGTGAACCAATCCAAAAGGTATTGGTATCTACGGGGTCAAAAGCCATGCAATTAATTCTTCCCAGACCGGAATAACCACCCGGTGTTTTAAAAGGTCCCATCGGTATCCAATGATTCGGGCCTCCCGACAGGTTCGACATCCCCTGGTTTTGATGGGTTTCAATGTATTTATTCCACTCTGTCCATTCAATATTATCAGGTGGAAATTGACCGGAGGCATCCAGGCGGCTGTCCCAAAACCATAGCCATCGTGCAAATGGTTTCATGCCCATGCCTTTTTGCATGCCATGTTGATCAACATATTGTTCAAAAGTATTTTGCATATCATAAAAACCGCTTTCTTCCGGATTTAAATTTTCGAGCCATACTTGCGATTTTAATCCGGCACTGATAGCAAAAAGTAATAAGTATAACGCAAACAATTTCTTCATAAAATAATCTTATATGTTCTTAGATGCTTTGACCAAAATACAAACATTAATTTGATGAAACCAATAAATCTTAGTTTTACGCGCAGAATAATGTAAACTTATGGAGTCCATTATATTTAAGAATATACGCATCATCAACGAAGGTAAATCTGTATATGGTGATGTATGGCTAAAGTACGACCGGATAGAAAGGATTGATCCAATCATTGACCGGCATGGCCAGGAAATCAATGGATCGGGCAAATGGTTATTGCCGGGTGTTATTGATGATCAGGTTCATTTCAGAGAACCGGGTATGCCCGAAAAAGGGAATATCGCAAGTGAATCGAAAGCAGCTGTTGCCGGTGGGGTTACCTCATTTATGGATATGCCTAATAATAAACCTCCCTGTTTAACACAAGCAGCATTGCATGAAAAATTTAAAATAGCAAAATCCAGTGCTTATGCCAATTATTCTTTTTACCTGGGGGCAAGCAACAATAATCTGGAGGAATTGACAAAAACAGATCCGAACAGTGTTTGCGGTATTAAAGTATTTATGGGCTCGTCAACCGGCAATATGCTGGTTGATGACGAAAAAACGCTTGAAGCCATCTTTCGAAATGCCCCTATCCTGGTAGCTACTCATTGTGAAGATGAAGCAAGGATAAGAACCAATAAAGCCATCGCTTTTGAAAAATATGGCGCTCATTTCAAGGTAAATCAACATCCCTTGATTCGTGATGCAGAAGTTTGTTTTTTATCTTCAAGCAAAGCGGTAAAACTGGCCAGAAAACATAATACACGACTTCATATTATACATTTATCATCCGAAAAGGAAATGGCATTATTCAGAGATGATATTGCATTAGAGCATAAACGTATCACTGCGGAAGTATGTGTTCATCATCTATGGTTCAGCGAAAAAGATTATGCCGAAATGGGTAGCAAAATCCAGTGTAATCCGGCCATCAAATCAGAACAAGACCGGCAGGCACTTTGGGCAGGGCTATTAAGTGGGAAATTAGATATCATAGCCACTGATCATGCACCACATACGTGGCAAGAGAAAGAAAAAGCTTATCCTGACTCACCTTCGGGTTTACCTTTGGTTCAGCATAGTTTACAAATGATGCTTGAAAAATCATTGGAAGGCTTGCTCACTCCGGAAGAAGTAGTCGGAAAAATGTGTCATAATCCGGCCATTTGTTTCAATATCGAAAATCGTGGTTTTATTCGTGAAGGATATGCCGCTGATTTGGTCATTATTGACCCTGATATGCCTCGTGAGGTTAATGTAAATAATATATATTACCATTGTGGATGGTCGCCCCTTGAAGGCATTCGTTTTCAACATCAGGTTATGCAAACGTTCGTAAATGGAAAAACAGCATACCAAATGATAGGCGGAAAGGCAAATTTTTATGCTGGAAACGGAAAAGCATTAGCTTTTAATCGATAAAAAAAAAGGGATGCCAACAACATCCCCTGATTGTTCATTTTATCAACGCGGAGGCATTTCTTCGGGTGGTGGACCTTTGGGTATGCCGGGTCCGGGCATTCTTTCCTGTCGCTGCATTTGCCTACGGGCCTGCATTCTTCCTATTCTCCGCTCACGTGCCAATTCAAATTGATGAAATTGCTCATCGTTAAGAATGTTTTTAAGCTTATCTTGTTGGCGGTCTAATAGTTCTTTTCGTTGCGCTTGAAATTTTTCACGGCTTTTTCTTAATGCTTCCCGGTAAGCATCCATTTCCTGAATACTTTCCAGTGCAAGATTATAAACCTGTTCTTTTTGTTGATCATCGAGACCAAGCTTGGTTGTGAGCTTTTCAGTTTTTTCCATGGCCTTTTCTTCAGGAGTTTTATCCGCTTGATCATGAGGTATGGGCTGCGCTATAAGTAATGAAGCTAAGGAGAAAATGGAAAAGCTTGCTAATAAAATCATCTTTTTCATTTTGTTTCGTTTTAATTTTACAAAAAATTCAGCCTTATGACCAATGGCAGACGAAGCGGTTTAAAATAATTGCATTAAAAATTGTTAATGAAAAGCATATTTTTCAAAATCCGGATAATCTCTATAATATTTTTCAGCAGTATTCAGGCTGTATCACAGGTTCAGTGGGCAAGTAAAGTAATTGGAAAATCTTCTGAATACAGCGATAAAGAATTTTCGGCCGCTCAAATACTGGGCAAACCTAATGCCATGCCGGTAGGAGGAAGCTCTCCGGTTGCATGGTCGCCATATTGGACAAACGCAGGTAAAGAATGGATAGAAGTAGCCTTTTCAAAACCTATGCATGTGGCACAGGTTGCCATTGCCGAAAGTTTTCATCCGGGAGCCATTACCAAAGTGAGTTTGATTGACACTAAAGCAAAAAGCCACGTAATTTATCAAAATAAAAAACCTGCCTCAATAAACAAAACATCGCGGATGTTTCATCTTTATCCTAAGCTTACAAAATATTTGGTAAAGGGTGTAAAAATTGAATTAAATACACAGGAAGTAGCCGGATATAATCATATAGATGCGATTAGTATTTCAGAAAATACAAAAGCAATTGAAACAAAAATAAATACAGGCAATGGAAAATATTTATCCAGACCAGAAAACCTGGGTACTAATGTGAATAGTAAATACGGAGAGGTACACCCTTTGATATCTCCTGATGGAAAAGTCTTGTATTTCACAAGGAAAGAACATCCGGGCAATACCGGTGCGCTTAAACGGGATGATATTTGGTTCAGCCGTCAAAATGAAGACGGAAGCTGGGCAAAGGCTGTAAACATAGGCTCTCCTTTAAATTCACCGGGACATAATTTTATGAATGCTATTTCTCCCGATGGAAATATGGCTTTGATTGGAGGTACTTATATGAATTATAATCAGGAAGATCATTTATATCTTTCCTATAAACAAAATGGTAATTGGACTCAGCCCACAGAAATCCAAATTGATGATTATTACAACCTTTCAGATTATAATTCATTCCATTTAGGCTCTGATGGAAAAACTTTACTCATGTCGGTAAAAAGGAAAGATTCTTATGGCAGTAAAGATATGTATGTAAGTTTCCTGAAGCCGGATAATAGTTGGACAGCACCAAAAAATTTAGGAAAAACCGTAAATACGGCCGGTGATGAAGTAACTCCGTTTTTAGCACCTGACGGAAAGACTTTATATTTCAGCAGTAATGGATTTCCAGGTTATGGAAGTAATGACATCTACAAAACAAGCAGGCTTGATGATAGCTGGACCAAATGGTCCGAGCCGGAAAATTTGGGTAAAAACATTAATACTTCGGATTGGGATGCCTATTATACGGTAGAAGCTTCGGGTGAATTTGCTTATTTTGCTTCGTACGAAAACGCAATTGGAGAAGCAGATATATTTAGAATCCGACTTCAGGAATCGCAAAAACCCGAAGCAGTTTCACTAATCAACGGACTGGTTCGCAATGCTGTTGACAGCAGCTTTATTCAAGCTAAGATTGTATACAATGATCTAAAAAGTAAAAAAAATATTGGCTTTGTATATTCTTCATCCGAAGATGGAAAATATCAACTTGTACTGGCTAAAAATATGATTTATGATATTGAAGCTATTGCCGAAGGTTACTATTCGGTAACAAGCAAAATAGATCTCACGGAAAGCACTGATTTTGATAAGCGATTAGTCAATCTATGGATGTATCCTATCCGGAAGGGAAATATCATACCGCTAAACAATATCTTTTTCAATGCAAATGAGGCATCATTGCTGTCAAGCTCATATTTTGAATTAGATCATGCCGTAGCTTTTTTAAAAACAAATCCCAGTGTAAAAATTGAAGTTGCAGGACATACGAATAATTTATGTTCCTCGAGCTATTGCAAGCAACTCTCTGAAGCAAGAGCTAAATCGGTAGCAGATTATCTGATAAGCAAAGGAATAGCAAGCTCAAGGGTACATTTTCACGGATATGGCAAAGAGCAGGCTATTGAAAGCAATGATACCGAGCAAGGCCGGAAAAAGAACCAACGGGTAGAACTAAGGATATTAGAAATTTAAAGACTAATGCTTTCTCAATTCATTAGCCGCTAATGCAGCTCTTACCAACAAGACTAAAATTAAGGCCTGAATACCAATTTGAAAAATATTCATTGAACCGGTCATTACGGAAAATATCACCATAGCAGCATAAAGAATACTGGACACTAACAGGGCAGGGTAAGCTTTTTTTCTGCTCCATAATCCCAGGGATAAATATAGAACCCCTAATATTAATGCTCCAATACCCATAGATTGATAATCTTCTTCTCCCATACCCAAAAGAATAATACCACCAAGAAATGCAAGTCCGGTTAATACAAATAAAACGGTAGTGCCATTTTTTGCCCTTTTCTGCAGCATAGTAAATTCGTTTTGCTGCTGTTCAACTTTTGTGTCTTCCATTGCGTAATTTTTTGGTTTAAAAAGAATAAATATACTATTAAATTCCTGCAATCAAAATCATTAGTTTCACCCATTTATCTCTGATTATTCTTGAACTACAGGAGAAATTATTTGCCATTATACAGAAACTAAACAGCTTGCCAGAATGAGTATTTACATAACCGGCATAAGTTCTTACACGCTTCAAGTTACCACTTTTTGCAAAAATATGTCCATCGGCTGCTGTGTTTTTCATCAGATACCGCAGTGTACCAATTTGTCCGGCAACCGGCAAACTTTCCCAAAATGATTCTTGAATACCGGAATGATAGATTTGATTCAAATAAGTGGTAAGAAAAGCAGCCGAAAAAGAATTAGCCCGCGACAGACCACTTCCATCATGCATCCATAAATCATTGGTATTTAATGACCATGCTTTTAAATCATCGATAATAACCTGAATGCCATAATCTGTAGAAGCTTGTGATTTCTTATATAAAGCAATTTGCTTCAGACAATGCTCGGCAAAGAGATTATCGCTATGCCGGTTAGTCCATTTGACAATATCTTTCAGTTTCACCGATGGGTAGGTATAAAAAATCGTTATTGGTTCCTCTCTCGGCTGATATAAGGATTTCGCCTTGCCCGAAATAGAAACGCCTTTTTCTTTAAGCAAATAGAATAATTTCCTGGCGGCAGATAGAGCCGGATTCGGCACAGCGGCTTTAATGATAAAATCAGAACGATTCGGAGGAATCGTTCCACGTATAGTTTGCTTATTTGACAAAGGAGCAGCATGCACATAAGCCCGGTCGCCACTTCCACGCATGCCTGCCTTCACCTCATTAATGAGCATTAATCCGGGTATTCCGGGTTCAGTATAACGGATACTTGCAGAGCTGCCTGCAGGTCCACTGCTGAAATGAATTTTATAACTATTATCAGCATAAGTTAAACCGGTAGCTGCTGCACCATAATAGTTACCCATATCTTCAAACGACCAAGAACCGGGGCATAAATTATCGCTATAAACAGAAGCATCGCCAATAATATCTCCTTCAATTTTTTTTATTCCTGCACTTTGTATTTCTTTTGTGGCCATCAAAAGTGCTTTTTCCGGCCAATCTTTATAACCGCTTAATTTTTGAGAACAAAAAGTAGGATCACCATCTCCCACTAAATAGAGATTTCCGTGTAGCGTACCTTGTTGATCAATAAATCCAGAATAAGCCAATTTGGTTTTAAATTCCTTGTCGGGGCCTAATATGCGAAGTGCTTCACCCGTTGTTATCAGCTTGATGAGTGAAGCAGGTATCAGTTGTTTATCAGCATTGTAGCTTGTTGTTATTTTTCCGTTTTCGATATCGCGCAAAGCAAATGACCAGCTTGCCCCCCTCAAATCCGGGTCTGTTTTTAAAGTATTGAGATACTCTTTTAGCTTACTTATATCTGCTTCAGACTGAACGCTTCCATAAGCTAAAAACAGAAACATGATAAACAGGAACAGATATATATGCTTGATAACTTTTGATTGTATCATTTTATTGTCAATTTATTAGCCATCAGCAGCTTCTATTATTTTACCGGATAGCCACATTCGTTCTGAAAATTAATACATTGTAACCGAACAAGAATCACCCGTCCGGGTAAATGTCGACTATTATAAATGTAGTGTATTCCTTAATTAATAGAATAAATGATAATTTAGTGGCAATGTTGCAAATCAATTATTTTCAAATCACCAAAAAACTCAAGCTAATGAAAAAATTTTTACTCATTGCGATTCTATTAGTATTTACCTGGAACGTGCAAGCACAATACTACTATATATCGCACATGAATGCCGGCCATAATCCCGGTAGTTTAAATACGGATGCAGAATATCCGGTAGGACAAGGATTACCGACAGGATGGACTAATCTATTAGGCACATCGGCCAATCCTTCATGGACAACAGATCAAACAATTCCTTTTACTTTTAGTTTTAATGGAAGCTCGGTAAGCAAATATAAAGTATCAACAACAGGGATTTTAACTTTTGATTTAACTGCGGCAACACCTCCAAGCTCTACACCGGCTACCTTGCCCAATAGTGCAATACCCAATAAATCTGTAGTAATCTGGGGAATACAGGGAACCGGATCGAATGATTTTATTGTATCCAAAACATTTGGTAGTTCGCCTAACCGGCAACACTGGATATTATTTGCATCTTATTCGGCACCCGGATCAAATGTATGGACTTATTGGAGCATAGTGCTGGAAGAAAGCACCAACAAAATTTATATTGTAGATCAAAGGACAGGTAATGGTAATGCATCACTTTCACTGGGTATTCAAATTGACCCGACAACGGCAACCATGGTAAGCGGATCGCCCAATATTGTACCTTCTGCCGGTACTGATGCTTCACCGGCCGATAACAGTTATTACGAATTCGCCTATGGTAGTCAGCCTGATTGGGATGTTGCCCTTACCTCACTGACAATTGGTTCCGGTAATGGACTTGCCACTTTAAATGCCAATAATGATTTAACCGGTACGATTCAAAACAATGGAGCACAAACCATTAATTCTATTGATTTAAATTATCAAATAGACGGAGGATCAACTGTAATCGATCATGTAACGGGTTTAAACATTACATCAGGAGGAACTTATAATTTCACCCATGCAACTCCATGGGTACCTACTTCGGGAGGAGGAAGCAATTCCACAGTAGATTTTTCGGTAACTAACCTTAATGGAAATTCAGATTTCAACACAGCTGATAATTCATTAAGCCAGCAGGTTATGGTTAATTTAGGCATATCAGCTACAAAATATGTATTGCTCGAAGAATTCACTACCGTCCCTTGTGGCTTTTGTCCTGATGGTATGTTGGTGGTAGAAGACATACTCAATAATCAAAACAATGTAATTGCCACAGCAGCTCATGCAGGTTTTGGAACAGACGGAATGACGGTAACGGCTGCCAGCGATCTGGCAGCAGCATTTACCAATGCCGCACCTACTGCAGTGATAGACAGAACTTATTTTGAAGGCGAAGGTAATGTAGCCATCTCAAGAAGTATCTGGGCTGACAAAGTAAGCGAATTGCTAAACCACTGGACACCTGTAAATGTTATGGTCAATGGTAATTACAATGCCGGAACAGCCAACGTAACGGTATCGGCCGATTTTACAGATTATGCTGCAGCCGGAAACCTGCGTTTGGGATTGATTATCGTTGAGGATAGTGTAACCGGTAGCGGCTCGGGCTTCGACCAACATAGCTATTATTATAACCAAAACGGACATCCTTTCTATCATGTAGGTATTTTTAATGGAAGTTATGCTACTATTCCCGGGTATATACATAAAAATGTATTACGCGATGCATTACCCAATATCTGGGGTGCCAACGGAGTAATATCAAACCCGCAACCTAGTGATCATTTTTCAAAAGATTTTAATAATGTTGATTTAAGTGCTTATGATCCTGATCAGGTATATCTAATTGGGTTTATAGCCTACTACAATGCCGGTGATCCTAAAAAAAGACAAGTATTAAATTCTTTTGAAGTTAAGCTGAGTAATCTGGCCGGTGTAGGTATCAATCCCTTGATTACTGAAAACGCTATGAACTTATATCCGAATCCTGCAAAGGAATTAAGCATCGTTTCGCTCGATTTGAAAGAAACGGCTACGGTCAATGTATTCTTAACTGATTTAAGTGGAAGAATGATACAAGAAATCACGAATCAGAAACTGGCAAAAGGAAATCATAAGATTGGAATTGATGTAAATGTCCTGGCCAATGGTTTGTATATGGTCAACAGCATGGTAAATAATCAATTATTTACCCGGAAACTTATTGTAAATCATTAAATAATTTGGAATCAAAGAAACAAAGGCAGCCTATTGAGGCTGCCTTTTTTTACATTTGCTCTTTGAGCAACAATGAATATGATTTTATAAATAGCAAGAATTGATAGCGAAATGACACGCATATCTAAACGAATTGAACAAATGCAAGAATCTGCTACCATAAAAATGGCACAATTAAGCAGGGATATGCGAAAGAAAGGAATAAACATTATAGATTTAAGCCTTGGAGAGCCTGATTTTGATACACCCGCCCATATCATTGAAGCAGCTATTGAGGGTATGCAACAAGGATACACACATTACCCACCGGTAGCCGGATTCCAAGATCTGAAAGAAGCCATTTGCACTAAGTTTAAAAGAGATAATGGCTTTCATTTCAATGCAAATCAAATTGTGGTATCTACCGGAGCAAAACAATCTTTGGCCAATTTATTATTTAGTTTAGTCAATCCGGGAGACGAAGTACTAATACCGGCTCCCTATTGGGTGACCTATGATGCACAAATCCGGATGGTAGGAGCTATTCCCAGGGTATTATCCAGCTCGATAGAAGATGATTTTAAAATAACTCCGGCCCAACTGGAACAAGGTATCAATGCAAAAACTAAAGTATTTTTATTTTCATCACCCTGCAATCCTACCGGTTCGGTTTATTCTAAAAGTGAATTGGAAGCATTAGCTAAAGTTTTTGCAAAATATCCTAATGTATTTATCATTTCAGATGAAATTTATGAAATGATCAATTTTGAAGGACAACACGAAAGCATATATCAATTTGAATGGCTCAGAGACCGTATAGCTATTGTAAATGGTTTATCTAAAGGATTTGCCATGACCGGATGGCGATTGGGCTATATTGCAGCTCCCCCGGATGTAGCAAGAGCATGTACCAAAATGCAAGGACAAATTACTTCAGGCACTTCCACCATCTCGCAGCGAGCCGCTATTGGAGCTTTACTATCAGGCTATGAATCATGCCGAAGTATGTGTAATATTCTACTTAAAAGAAGAAATCTTATGATAGCGGAATTAAAAAAAATAAAAGGTTTAATTGTAAATCATCCGAAAGGAGCATTTTATTTGTTCCCAAATGTTTCGGCTTATTTTGGAAAGCAATATAAAGGTGATACCCTTGGGGATGCAGATGCACTAAGTTTGGCTATTTTAAAATATGCAAATGTCGCATTAGTTTCGGGTAGTGCTTTTGGCAATGATCATTGTTTTCGATTAAGCTATGCACTGGATCAGGAAAAAATAAAAGAAGCAGTAAGAAGATTACAACAATTTTTTGATACGCTTGACTAAATAATTATGAAACAAGTCAATAATTTGATATCAATCCTGGAAAGATTTGCCGGAAAAAAGGCCATGGTTATAGGCGATGTAATGGTTGATGCTTACATACTGGGAGAAACCAAACGGATATCACCCGAAGGGCCGGTACCGGTATTAAATGTTCAGCAAAGGGAATATCGCCTGGGAGGAGCTGCCAACGTAGCCTTGAATTTGAAAAGTTTAGGAGCCGAAGTAATGCTTTGCAGTGTTATAGGTGACGATGATTACGCAAATATTTTCACAAATCTTATAAAGAAACATCACTTAAACCATGCTTTAATTTTACAAGATAAAAGCCGGAAAACGACCCATAAAACAAGACTGCTGGCCCGTGGACAACAATTGCTCCGTGTGGACGATGAAAGTACTCATTTCCTGTCGGCAGAAATTGAAAATCGCTTTAATCAAAAGTGCATAGAAAGTTTAGCTGCATTTCGGCCTGATATACTTATATTTCAAGATTATGACAAAGGGGTATTGACCCGTAATATTATTAAAAGCGTCAGCCGGAAAGCGAGTGAATCCGGCATATTGATAAGTGTTGATCCAAAAATGCGATCATTTTTCGATTATAAAGATGTAAACTTATTCAAGCCAAACTTAAAAGAACTAACAGAAGCACTTGGCGAACAAATAAAGGCAGAAGATAAAGATAGCCTGGAAACAGCCTGTAAGAAATTGATTAAAAAAACAAATGCAAAAAAACTTTTAATCACACTGTCGGCAAAAGGAATGTATGCCTTTGAACAAAACAAGGGAATAACAATAGCACCCGAAAACATCGTACAGGTGTCTGATGTATCGGGAGCAGGCGACACGGTACTCAGCATTGTATCACTCGGTTTAGCCTGCCAAGCATCCTTAAATGATTGTGCCCGTTTAGCAAATTTTGCCGGTGGTTTGGTATGCGAAAAATCAGGAGTTGTTTCTGTCGATATCGATGAATTGAATTATTTGCTCAACAAGCTTGAATAATAGCATGATCAATATACTAAAACGGGCCAAAGAAACCATAAATCGCTTGATTTACGATAGTAGCGATAATGTACTGAGCGCACTGAAATATCTGGTTTTTGCCGCTTCTTTGATAGCCTTTGGTATTCTTATTTACTACTATGGCTTTCCTCATCATGCCGATGAAAAATCTTTGTTGATTGATATGATTAAATCATTATTTCTGATTTACATCATTAATTTCTTTGTCCGTTGGATTTATTCAGAATCTGGTTTTCAATTTTTAGCAGATAATTGGTTCGAAGGTATCTTGATCATTATATTATTGCTGGATGGATTTAGCCTGTATTTACTAAAAGCACCCGTTTTAAAAGAACTCCTGTACAGCATCAAACTTGAAAATTATCATCCGCTTTATGTGCTTTTTATCCAAGCTTATATGATGATACTTGCCGGCAGGGAAGTGATTAGAATCGGACAGGGAATATTAGCATTCAGAATTAAACCGGCAACGATGCTTGTATGGTCATTTTTGTTGCTGATATTGGCTGGAACGGCATTGCTGATGATGCCCGAAATGACCGTCAATGCAGGAAGCATGAATCCGTTAAATGCACTATTTACATCTGTAAGTGCTACCTGTGTAACCGGATTAATTGTAGTGGACACAGCTACATTTTTCACGCTAAAAGGACAAATTATCATTTTAATTCTGATGCAATTGGGCGGTATCGGAATAATCACCTTTGCATCGTTTTTTGCCTTATCCATATCGGGTAAATCAGGCATAAAACAGCAAACGTTTATGGTAGATTTGCTAAACAGTGAAAGTGTAAATACCGCTAGAGAGCTATTAAGAAAAATAATATTTTACACCCTTTTTATAGAGCTTATTGGTGCTGTTATTATTTATTCACTCTGGATTCCTGATCCCGGTTTTTTTCTGAATAACAGTCTTGGTCTGAAATTGTATTACTCAATATTCCATTCCGTTTCGGCCTTTTGTAATGCAGGATTTTCACTATTCAGCAACAATCTGATGAACCATTATGTGGCGGCCCAGCCCGTATTGCAATTAGGATTTGCCTTATTGATTGTGTTAGGTGGTTTGGGTTTTCCGGCTCTTCAAGATTTATTTGGGCGAAAAGCATTGCGGGAACGCATGCGTAAACCGTGGAAATCGTGGCAGGTATCGACCAAAGTGGCAGTTTACAGCTCTTTGGCACTTATCGTTTTTGGGAGTATTTTATTTTTTATACTCGAATATAATAATACACTTTCGGGTGAAAACACTACTAATAAAGTTATTCAATCAATATTTCAATCCGTTACCACCCGTACAGCAGGTTTTAATACCGTAGATATTGGTCAGCTGGCAACACCCACCGTTATACTATTTATCTTCCTGATGTTTGTAGGCGGCTCGTCAGGAAGTACCGCAGGAGGAATTAAAACCTCAACCTTTATCATTATTCTTACATCAGTATATGCTACCATCAGGGGTAAAAAGCAATTGGAAATCAGCAAACGTTCAATATCTTTTCAATTTCTAAACCGTGCATTTTCCATAGTAGCGTTTGCAGCATTATTTATTTTGCTGGCACTATTTGTTTTAACCATTACCGAACCCGGAAAAAGCATGACCGATTTGATGTTCGAAGCCTTTTCGGCATTCGGTACAGTTGGCTTATCGAGAGGAATTACGGCAGATTTATCCGTAGCCGGTAAATGGGTTATCATTGTTTGTATGTTTATCGGAAGAATCGGTACGCTGACTTTAGCATTGGCGCTAAGCCGGACGGTAAAAACCAATGCCTATAAATATCCGCAAACCCATATGATGGTGGGTTAATTAATGGGTTCTGATAGCTTCAACAGGATCCATCTTCGAAGCCATTAAAGCAGGAATAAAGCCCGATAAAATACCAATAACAAGAGAGGTAGTAATGCCAACCATTATATTGGTACCAGATAATACAAATTGAAAATTTGAGAATTGATTTCCTATTCTTATCGCTCCAAAAACCAAAAACAAACCTATTAAACCGCCAATAAGGCAAAGCATCACCGATTCAATTAAAAACTCAAGTAAAATAAAGATTTTCCGAGCACCCAAAGATTTTTTGATACCGATAATTGAGGTACGCTCCCTAACCGAAACAAACATGATGTTGGCAATACCAAAACCACCAACCAGTATAGCAAAACCACCAATAAATAAACCTGCAAAATTAATGAGCGAAAAGGTTTGGTCGAGTCCCTGTGTAAGAATACTAACTTGGTTCATAGCAAAATTGCTTTCTTCACCGGGATTCAAACGTCTCACATTTCTCAAAATCCTGGTTAACTGATCTTTCAGCTTCACAAGACTCACCTGCTCCTTGGCTTTTACAATTATCCGCTGAGCAAAAGCCGGATTTTTATTGTTGACAAACTGAAGCATATAATGGTACGGCAAGATTACCGCATTATCCAAATTCCAATTCAAAAGACTTTCCCCCTCCTTTTTCATTACCGCTACAATCACAACTTTTCTACCACTGATTTTTATTGCTTTACCAACAGGATCGATACCCGGATCAAAAAGAGATTCGGCAATACCTGAACCAATAATAGCCAAATTATCACCTCTTCGTGATTCACCCTTAGTGAAATATCTTCCTTGATCAATTTTTATTTCATAGATTTTGTTATAATCATGCGTTACCGCTACCAACATGGCATCATTTACCGTATTGTTTTTATATTTTAACAGCTTGCCGGCAAGTATAAATTGCATAGCAATCACCTCGGCATCATCTGCCTGCTTAAGAATAGCTTTATAATCTTTGTAATTTGCTTCCGGACGACTAATGTATTTCCACCAGGGATATTCGCTACCAAAAGCCCATGGCCATTTTTCAACATAGAGTACTTTATCTCCCATCTGATTGATACTGTCCCTTACATTCCGTTCGAGACTATCGACAGAGGCAAAAACCAAAATGATGCAAAAAATACCGATAGTGATTCCCAATAAGGAAAGAAAAGATCTTAACTTATTATTCCATAACTCAGCTATTGTGAGTTCAATGCTTTCTCTTAAAATGCGGATAATAACACGCAAGAAACGGTTGGATTTAATGAATTAATGGATTAAAAATACAATGATACGGTTAAATCATAATTCCTTTAACCAATATTAACAAGATTGTTTTGAAAAAAGTTAAAGCAAGGAAAAGCACTAAACTTATCGATAATGCTTAACTTTGCACGCTAAAAATCAACATAGGATGAAACTATCTCAGTTTAACTTCAATTTACCACCCGAATTATTGGCCATGTATCCTTCAGATGAACGCGATGAAGCGCGCTTAATGATTGTTCATAGAGATACCGGTAAAATTGAACACAAATTATTCAAAGAATTATTGAATTATTTTGACGATGGAGACGCTATGGTGCTGAATAATACAAAAGTATTTCCGGCAAGGCTTTTTGGCCGGAAAGAAAAGACCGGTGCAAAAATCGAAGTATTTCTGTTGAGAGAGCTCAATAGTGAACTTCGTTTATGGGATGTTATGGTAGATCCTGCCCGGAAAATAAGAGTTGGCAATAAATTATTTTTTGGTGAAGACAATATGCTGGTAGCCGAAGTTATTGATAATACCACATCGAGAGGAAGAACCATCCGTTTTTTATATGACGGCAATAATGATGAATTTAAAGATGCACTTAAACAGCTTGGTGAAATGCCATTGCCCAAGTATATCAAACGCGAAGCAGAAGCATTAGACCGGGAAAGATATCAAACGATTTATGCAAAACATGAAGGAGCGGTAGCAGCTCCTACTGCAGGACTTCATTTTAGTCGCGAATTATTGAAACGGCTCGAATTGAAAGGAGTAAATTTTGCAGAGCTCACCTTGCATGTGGGTTTAGGTACTTTCAGAGAAATTGAAGTGGAAGATTTGTCAAAGCACAAAATGGATGCTGAATATTTCAAAATTGATCAACATGCTGCCGACATCGTAAACAAAACGATTGATGCCAAAAAACGGATTTGTTCGGTTGGAACCACAACCATGCGTTGTATCGAATCGGCCGTATCGGCAGAACATTATCTAAAACCTGCCGAAGGATGGACCAAACTTTTTATCCATCCACCCTATAATTATCGAATTGCAAATTGCATGGTTACTAATTTCCACAGACCAAAATCAAGCTTACTTATTATGATTGCTGCTTTTATGGGCTATGACTTAACCATGGAAGCATATCGACTGGCCATAAAAGAAAAATATAAATTCTATTCTTATGGTGATGCCATGTTGATTTTATAAAATCAAAGCGTTTTGGCCCATTCAAATCATGTGATAATTGTAGCAGGCGGCTCAGGAATCCGGATGAAGAGCCAAAGACCAAAACAATTTTTGTTGCTGCATGGATTGCCCATGTTTATCTATGCCGTAAAAGCTTTTAGGCAGGTCTTGCCGGCCATTCATATAGTATTGGTAGTTCCACACGATTATATCGAAGAAGCAAAACAATTGCTTAAACGTTATTATCCAGAAGAAAATCAAATAGATTTCTGTGTAGGAGGCGAAAAAAGATTTTATTCTGTGGCCCATGGATTGAAAAAAATTAAAGAATATCCCGGTGATTTGATTGCCATTCATGATGCAGCCAGACCTATGCTTTCTTGCGAATTGATTCGCAAAGCTTTTCAGATAGCCAAAACAAACGGAAATGCAGTACCGGTTATACCGGTAAAAGATTCGATAAGATTAATCGATAAGCATGGCAACAAAGCAATCGACCGGAAAAATCTTGTGAGTGTACAAACCCCTCAGGTATTTGAGGCCGTATCGTTGAAAAATGCTTATACACAAGCTTATGAAGAATCCTTTACCGATAGTGCATCCGTCATGGAAGCGGCAGGTAATGAAATTTATCTCTTCCCGGGTGATAGCTCAAACATAAAAATTACTAACCAAACCGATTTCGATTGGGTTAAGTTGTTTTTAGAAAAAAGAAATATTACCTGTTAATGTTCGTCTTCATCAAAAAAGAAATCCTCTGCTGTAGGATAGTCTGACCATATATCCTCAATACCTTCGTACAATTCGCCATCATCCTCAAGCTCTTGCAGGTTCTCAATAACCTCAATGGGAGCACCTGATCGAATGGCATAATCAATCAATTCTTCCTTGCTTGACGGCCAGGGAGCATCTTCTAAAGATGAAGCAAGTTCTAGCGTCCAATACATAGACTAATTCTGGTTATTAAAGATTAAAAAATAAAGACTGTTTTATTAAGCAGCGCAAAAGTAGATTTTTTTTTGAATTTTGCAACTATTTTCTGGAAATCCATTTAATTTCTTTTCCACCATAAGCATAACATAAATTCCTTGACAATACAAACAAATAATCAGACAAACGGTTCAGATATGTAAGAATCAACTCATCCAGCTTTTCTATCTCATCCAATTGGGTACATATTCTTTCCGTCTTTCTGCAAATGCATCGTGCAATTTGGCAATAGGATGCTTGAACAGCCCCTCCGGGCAAGATGAAATTCCGAAGCTCAGGCAAAGATTTATTCATAGTATCCATACCTTGTTCAAGTGCTTCAACATCTTTCTCCTCAAGATTGGGTTTGATAATATTTTTTGCATCCGGATCTGATGATAATGCCGCGCCAAGGGTAAACAAAAGTGATTGAATTTGCTGAAGTTCTTTCACGGTTTCGGGTTGATTAAGCAGCGAATCGGCTATTAATCCAAGCCATGCATTTAATTCATCTACCATACCTGAGGCTTCAATCCGGATATGATGTTTCTTTACCCGTTTTCCACCAAGCAATGAAGTCATTCCACGATCACCGGTTTTGGTATATATTTTCATAATTTAATGAGTAACAATACTTTGATTTTGAACATCCGATTCTACCAAACCATCTTTTAAACGCACAATTCGATGTGCATGCAAAGCAATTTCTTCTTCATGGGTTACCAACAATACCGTATTTCCATTAGCATGAATTTCGGTAAATAATTCCATAATCTCTCCCGATGTCGTACTATCCAGATTACCGGTAGGTTCATCAGCCAATATCAGAGAAGGATAATTAATTAAAGCCCGGGCAACAGCTACTCGCTGACGCTGCCCCCCGGAAAGTTCATTTGGTTTATGTTTCATCCTATCCTCCAGACCTACCGCTGCCAGCATATCTGAAGCTCTTTCCAATCGTTCTGATTTCGAAATTCCGGCATAAACTAATGGTAATGCTACGTTTTCGAGAGCAGATAATCGTGGAAGTAAATTAAAAGTTTGAAAAATAAAGCCAATTTCATTATTCCTGATACCGGCCAGTTGGTCATCCATCATCACCCCTACATCCTGACCATTTAAAATATACTTACCTCCCGTTGGGGTATCCAAACATCCTATGATATTCATTAGTGTTGATTTGCCCGATCCGGAAGGACCCATCAAAGCAATATATTCATTCTTATTCAAATCAATGGATACAGACCTTACAGCCGGAATTTCTACCTTTCCCAGTTTGTATGTTTTGCTTATTTCTTCTAAATGAATGAGAGCCGACATTTTTTTACCTGTTTAATACTTTCGGCACTTTAAAATAATCGCTGTCCTTTTCAGGAGCATTTTTTAAGGCCTCCTCATGGGTGATTTCCTGCTTAACCTTATCTTCCCTTAATATATTACTCAAATTATTCACATAGACTAAAGGCTCAACTCCACTTGTTTCAACTTCATCGAGCTTTTCCACAAAAGCAATAATTTGACTAAACTCATCAACAAATTTGTCTTTCTCCTGTTCATTAAACTCAAGCTTAGCCAAATCAGCCAATTTCTCTACCATGTATTTATCTATTTTCATATCAAAAGCTAAAGTATAAAAATTAGCCGGAGCCCTTAGTTAAAAAGCATTAACAATTCTTTTTGCATCAGGTTTCTCACTTCAGTGCGCAATGCAGAGGAAGAATCAATCTCATTGGCTTCAATTTGTTTTAATATTTTAATTCTGACCCGTCCCGGACGACCCGAAAAAAAATGTTCGTATGGCCATACATTCCAGGCATCAGCTAAAATCAAAGGAACAATGGCAACTTGCTTATCGATTGACAATTTAAATGCTCCTTGCTTAAAGGCTAACAATTTTGTGGCATTTCCGGATACAGTTCCTTCCGGAAAAATAACCAAATGACAACCCTGTCGAATTTTTAAATATGCGTTTTCGAGCAATTGCCGGGCTGCCCTTTGGCTTCCCCGCTCCACCGGAACATCCGAATGCTTAAAAAGCCAACCAAAGAGTGGAACTTTTGCAATCTCTTGTTTACCCAAAAAACAAACAGGTTTCGGACATATTGCTATAATCAATAAAATATCTAACCATGAGCTATGATTCGGGCAGATAATTAATGCTTCTTGATTTAATGTTTGCAGATTATCGCTAAGTATATTTGTGCGGATGGCCGTTAGAAAAAATAAGATTCTGACAAAAGTAGCCCGAAGCGAATAAATAAATGGCATAGGTCTGCCCAATATAATTGCTATCCATGAAAGACACAATGCAATCAGGAATAAGATACTGAATACAATGATGAAATAGCAAACCCATAGGGTTTTTAGTATCTTTACCGACAGTTTCATAATTGCGAAAATATCAATTTAATACTCAATGGAAACCGTTGTCAGTGGAATCCGGTCAACCGGAAATTTACATCTGGGAAATTATTTTGGCATGATCAGGCAAGCTGTGCGCATGCAAGCAGAATATAACTGCTATTTTTTTGTAGCCGATTTGCATTCATTAACTACTCATCCAAAGCCTCTTGATTTTCAACAAAACGTAAAACAAGTACTGGTTGAATTTCTCGCCTGTGGTATTGATCCGGATAAATGTACTCTTTATGTTCAAAGCGATATTCCCGAAATCTCTGAATTATATCTGATTATGAACATGCTCGCCTATAAAGGTGAACTCGAACGGGTCGTTACATTTAAAGATAAGGCACGCAAACAACCGGATAATATCAATGCCGGCTTGCTTACCTATCCGGTATTGATGGCAGTTGATATTATTATTCAACATGCCGATAAAGTACCAGTAGGAAAAGATCAGGAACAACATCTAGAAATGACCAGAAACTATGTAAAAAGATTTAACTCCATGTATGGTGTAAATTATTTCCACGAACCACTTGCTTTTAATTATGAGAAGAATTTAATCAAAATCCCCGGATTGGATGGTAGTGGAAAAATGGGGAAATCGGAAGGAGGAAAAAACGCGGTATATTTAATGGATAAACCGGAACAAATAAGAAATAAAATAATGCGGGCAGTGACCGACAGCGGACCGGAAAAACCAAATTCAACTAAAACAGATGCAATACAAAATCTATTTGCTTTACTAAATATTGTTTCTAAACCGGACACCGTTCAATTTTTCGAAAACCAATATAACCATTGTAACATTCGATATGGCGATTTAAAAAAACAATTGGCAGAAGATATTATTAAATTCACCACACCTTTCAGAGAAAAAATGGAAGCTTTATCGGACGATGATCTATATATACAAAATATAAGAAAACAAGGTGCAGAAAAAGCCAGAATAACAGCCCGGAAAACATTGGAAGATGTAAGAGAAATTATAGGGATAAAAGCAAAATAATTATTTTTCTGAAACCACAGAAAACATAGGCTATGGAACAAGATGAATTAAGAATAAAGCACATTGCAATTGCCGGAAATATCGGATCGGGAAAAACTACCCTGACCGAAAAACTGGCTAAGAATTTTGGCTGGGAGCCTCATTACGAAGATGTTGATAATAACCCATATCTCTACGATTTCTATCAAGATATGCCCAGATGGTCGTTCAATCTGCAAATCTATTTCCTCAATAGCCGATTAAAACAAATTCTGGATATAAAACGAGGTAAAAAAACAGTCGTTCAAGATAGAACTATTTATGAAGATGCACATATATTCGCGCCCAATTTGCATGCAATGGGTTTGATGGATAGCCGCGATTATGAAAACTACAAAGGTATTTTTGCTACCCTGACTTCCATGGTGTCACCACCCGATTTGATGATTTACCTAAAAGCAGGAATTCCTACTTTGGTCAATCAAATTCAAAAACGCGGGCGTGAATATGAAGATAATTTAAGACTTGATTACTTGCGAAGACTTAACGATTATTATGAAAAATGGATCGAAAAATATAATCTAGGCAGGCTCTTGGTTATCGATATTGACAAAATGAATTTTGCCGATAACCAGGAAGACCTTGCTGAAGTGGTTAGCCGCGTAAATGCCGAATTATTTGGTTTATTTTGATTTGAACCACTCTTCGAGTCATAATCAGACTTAATCTATCAATTTAATATTCCAGCCTACCTATTATATCTCTCGGATATTTCTCCCTTTACTTACTTCTAATATTTCCATCTTGAAAAGATTGATGTACTCAGTATGACTAGAAATGTTCTGTATCTAAATGTAATACTTGATAACAGTAATAAATGATTTACAATTCATGAACTCAAATCGTACAGATAACGTTGTTTTGTGCGTATTTGATACAAAATTAAACATCTCATGTACTAAGCTTTTCGTTTAACATTACTTATGATTTGTTAGTCCGGCTCCGTTAATTCGTTTGCTTATTTTATCCCATGAACTTTAATCAGGAAAATACATGACTATTCAAATAATAGCATCTTCTTATTTTTTTACTAAATAATAATTGTTTCATGGCATCCATGATTAAATGATTAACTTTTGTATCTTTCTTTACTAAAAATCAATCACCATTAATTATAAAAAGATGAAAAAAATTATCCTTTCGGTTCTTATTACCCTGGCAATCATTATCTTGGGTTCCGTTTTATATATTTATTCAGGAAGCTATAACATCAGCCAACTTTCTCATCATAACAGACTTACTCGGTGGGCCATCGAAAATACGACATCCCATTCAATAAAAAGGCGCATTAAAGATATTACAGTGCCTGATTTAAGTGATAGTGCTCAAATCATAACCGGATTTGTTCATTATAATGAAATGTGCATTGGATGCCATGGTGGTCCTGGTATTGGACAAGCAGAAATGGCAGAAGGATTATATCCTTCTCCCCCTAAATTAACGAAATTCTCAAGCAAGATGGATCCAAAGGAAGCATTCTGGGTTATAAAAAATGGTATTAAAATGACCAGTATGCCGGCCTTCGGCCCAACCCACTCAGATAATAAAATCTGGGCTATCGTTGCTTTTCTCAATCAATCATTGGATAAAATGTCGCCT
>JAJRWN010000161.1 GCA_024276745.1 Bacteroidota bacterium | reverse complement strand
CAGTTCTTGTCTAAATATTTTACCAAGTTTAAAAGCATTTTCAGCCAAGCGTTCGTCAATCAATACTTGCATAGCTTCCATAGCCACATGGCAAGCCAAAGGATTTCCTCCGTAGGTTGACCCATGTTCACCGGGTTTTATAGTCAGCATAATTTCATCGTTTGCCAGTACGGCCGAAACCGGCATACATCCACCGGAAAGCGCTTTGCCCAGAATTAAAATATCCGCTTGTACTTCTTCATAATCACAAGCCAGCATGCGTCCTGTACGTGCCAATCCGGTTTGAATTTCATCGGCTATAAATAACACATTTTTTGATTGACACATTTCGAAAGCTTTGCTTAAATATCCCTCATCCGGAACAATTACACCGGCTTCACCTTGTATGGGCTCTACAAGAAATCCGGCCATATCGGGATCCTCTAAAGCTTTGTTCAGGGCCTTTAAGTCGTTATAAGGAATAGCTATGAAACCGGGCGTATAGGGTCCAAATCCACGATGACTGTCTGTGTCATTTGAAAAGCTGATTATGGTAGTCGTCCGGCCATGAAAGTTATTGGCACAAACAATAATTTTTGCTTTATTATCTTGAATTCCTTTTACATCATAAGCCCAGCGTCTGCATAATTTTATGGCTGTTTCAACCGCTTCTGCACCGGTATTCATCGGCAGCATTTTGTCGTAGCCGAACAAATGAGTCAGGTATTCCGAAAACAATCCTAATTGATCGTTATAAAATGCTCTTGAGGTAAGTGTAAGCCGTTCGGCTTGTTCAGTCATGGCTCGCGTGATACGCGGATGACAATGCCCCTGATTTACGGCTGAATAGGCCGAAAGAAAATCATAATATTTTCTGCCATTCACATCCCATACAAAAACACCTTCTCCTCTTTGCAATACAACAGGTAAGGGATGATAATTATGGGCACCATATCGTGATTCCAGTTCAATATTTATCAATGATGCCGGTTTCTTCATGCTTTAAATTTTAGGTAAAATTAAATCTTTTAATGGTGCTGAGAGGTATTTATACTATAGAAAATCTGCTCCAAATCCAAGTGGTAACAAATCAGCTACACTATTTACCATGATGATAGAACCATGATCACCGGCCAATATTAATTTGATGGGTTGATCAAAAAGATGTTCATATTCGAGTATGGCCTGGCGACATTGCCCGCAAGGTGCAGCGGCCCGGTATGTGGCTCCTTTTTGTTTGCTGTTGGATATGGCAATTACCTTAATAGTTTGGTTTGGATATAAAGATCGTGCAGCATAAATTGCAGCTCTTTCACCACATATACCACTGGGAAATGATGCGTTTTCCTGATTGCTTCCTACAACAATTCTACCATTGTCGAGCAAAACAGCCGAACCAATTTTAAAACCAGAATAAGGAGCATAGCTTGTGCTTAATGCCTGGCGTGCCGTATTTAATAGTAATCGATCTGATTTATCCAATTCTTCTAAGGAATCAAACTCTGTATAATCAAATTGTATTGTTTTATTTTTCATAATGAAGCAAGTTAGTAAATTTTTATAGCTGTTTAGAGATTATTAGCTGATAAATGTAATTAATAACAAAATATTGCATCCAATTATACGCAGATGCCTATTTTCGCTTTTCAAATTATGCTAAAACTATGAAGCAAAAGATATTAATTCTTGGTGCCGGCAGAGCGGCTACCGCACTGATTGATTACTTGCTGAATGAAGCAGTTAAAAACGATTGGTTTGTAACAGTCGCTGATTATGATGAAGCATTAGCTAAACAAAAAGTAGGCAATGCATCAAATGGGAAAGCCGTGCAATTGAATATTAAAAACACATCCAAACGAAGGGAACTCATTCAGGCCGTTGATATCGTAATTTCCCTGTTACCGGTAAATCTTCATTATTTGGTGGTTAAAGATTGTTTGAAATACAAAAAGCATATTGTTACCGCTTCTTACCTATCGCAAGAAATGTATGGCCTTGACCGCGAAGCAAGGGAAGCTGCCATTGTTATGGTGGGCGAAATGGGGCTTGATCCCGGTATTGATCATATGTCGGCCATGGAGAAAATTGATGCACTCAGGGCGGATAATTGTAAAATCACTGCGTTTAGATCTTATACCGGTGGTTTGGTATCAAAAGACAATCTTCAAGATAATCCTTGGAATTATAAATTTACCTGGAATCCAAGAAATGTAGTATTAGCCGGACAGGGTACTGCACAATTCATGAGCGAAGGTAAGTATAAATACATCCCATACAACCGGGTTTTTCAGCGGCTTGATACCATACAAGTTGAGGGAATCGGTAAACTGGAAGCTTATGTAAACCGGGATTCATTGCTCTACAAAACCCTTTATCATCTTGAAGACATACCTACTTTAATTCGTTATACCTTGCGTTATCCGGGCTACTGCCGCGCATGGAATGCCTTGGTTAAACTCGGGTGGACAGACGATACTTATCCCATTATTGATTCGGAATTAATGACTTACCGCGATTTGCTCGAATCGTATTTGCGTGGTGTTTTTAAACAATACCCGGCAGGATATAATTTGCGTCATCATTTGGCTGACTTTTTACGCATCGACAGGAGCGACCCGATTATGGAAAAACTGGAATGGTTGGGTATTTTCGACCAAACACCTATCAAATTAAAAAATGCTTCACCGGCTATGATTTTACAAGACCTGCTGATGAAAAAATGGGCATTGCAAGCTGCTGATCAGGATTTGATTGTTATGCAACATCAATTTGATTATGAAAAAAAAGGGAAAAATTACCGGCTTGTTTCCACCATGAAGATGTATGGGAAAGATTCGGTACATACAGCCATGTCGAAGCTGGTGGGATTGCCCATTGGTATTTTTGTAAAATTAATTCTACAGGAAAAATTAAAATTGCGGGGAGTTCATATTCCGGTTATTCCTGAAGCTTATGCACCGGTATTGACCGAACTGGCCGGCTTGGGTGTTGTATTTGACGATCAAGTTCAAGCAATTACGATGAAAGACTAATGCCGAATTTCTTAATGTTTAATTATTGTTAAGCGCATCTTGATTATGACTTAATTCATTTTCTTTGCATTCCGGTTATAAATTTTGAAAATTGTATGTTATGAAACGCAATGCACTTTATCCTTTCATGTTTTCTTTGGTATTGGTTATTGGAATTATGCTTGGATTTTTGATCCGGGGGCGTTCACACCAACAAATTTCATTTGTAAACAGAAGCGCACCCGATAAGGTCGATGAGATTTTGAATTATATCCGTTATCGTTATGTCGATACCGTGGATATCGATAAAATCTATCAAGATGCCATTGATGAAATTTTTAATGATCTGGATCCTCATTCGGCCTATATTCCTGCCGATATTTTACGCAATGTAAACGAATCCCTCCGGGGCGATTTTGAAGGAATTGGTATTGAATTTAATGTGCTTGACGACACCATTATCGTGGTTTCTACTTTGAAAGGCGGTCCTTCTGAAGCGCTTGGTATTCTAAGTGGGGATAAAATCATTACCATTAATGATTCATTGGTTGCCGGTATTCAAATATCCAATGCCGATGTGGTTCGTTTGCTGAAAGGACCTAAAGGTTCCAGTGTGAATGTAGGCATCAAACGCTTTACCTCAGACACATTGATTCATTATAATATCACCCGCGACCGGGTTGAAGTAAGCAGTATTCTGGCCCATTATATGGTCGATTCTACCATAGGCTATATAAGAATCAGTCAATTTGGAGCCAATACAGCTAGAGAATTTCATAATGCTTTGAACGAACTCGATACTTTGGGTATGCAACAATTGATTATCGACCTGCGCGATAATGGTGGTGGTTATCTCGATGCTGCTACCGATATTGCCGATGAGCTGCTCGATGACGATAAACTTATTGTTTATACCGAAGGACGTTCTTATCCAAGAAAGAATTTTTATGCCAGCCGGAAAGGTTTGTTCGAAAAGGGTGATTTGGTATTGTTGGTCAATGAAGGTACTGCTTCGGCCAGCGAAATTCTTTCAGGAGCTGTTCAGGATTGGGGCAGAGGTACTATTATTGGAAGAAGAACTTACGGGAAAGGCCTGGTTCAAGACCAGATAATGCTTGAAGACAGTTCTGCCATGCGGCTCACTATTGCCCGTTATTATACACCAAACGGAAAATGTATCCAAAGACCCTATAACAAAGGTGTGGATGCTTATAACCGGGATTATATGGAACGCCTGATTGATATTTATCAAACCCACGATACCGCGGGCTCCGATACGATATCATGGGGTATCGAACCCGATATTAAACTGAGAGCCGATACTTTGGAAGTGCTTGGTATGATACGGCAATTGAATAACCGGGGCATTATCCAACAATATGCCTATCGTTTTTACGGTATGCACACCGATGCCTACGGGCGGTATAAAGATCCGGGTGATTTTGACTGGCGTTACCAAATGAAAGATCAGGTTTATCAGGGCTTTGTTTCTTTTAATACCTATACGCATTCACCGGTTAAACAAGCCAATCTTTGGAAATATCAAAAAGAATTCCGCCTGGCTTTGAAAGGTTTTATCGCAAGGCAAATATTTTATACCAACGGCTATTACTATTTCTTCAATCAGTTGGATCCGGAATATAATGCAGCGGTTAATTACCTGAAATCGAAATAATTATTATTGTTCGGAATTTTAATGGCCTGATTACTATTTCTTTCGAAAGACCAATTTGATTGGTACACCCGATAAAGAGTAGTTTTTGCGCAACTGATTTTCAAGATAATTCATATAGGGCGGTCTGATATCGGTAGGGTAGTTGCAGAAAAAAGCAAATACAGGTGTTTTTGTGGGCAATTGAGTAATGTATTTTATCTTAATGTACTTGCCGCGAACAGCCGGTGGAGGAGATTTCTCGATTGCTGCCTGCATCACTTCATTCAAGCGGGCAGTAGGTATTCTTTGAAACATATTTTTATAGACGTCAAGAGCTGTTTCCATTGCTTTGAAAATGCGTGTTTTTACCAGTGCAGAAATAAAGAGTATGGGTATATCGCGAAACGGAGCCAGTTTTTCTCTGATTTTTTCTTCAAAAACTTTATGTGTTTTATGGTCTTTTTCGACCAAATCCCACT
>JAJRWN010000160.1 GCA_024276745.1 Bacteroidota bacterium | reverse complement strand
GGAGCTTACCTGGCCTATGAGTTTGAAAGCAATGTAGCTGATACCCTTCAAGCGGTATCGATTCATTTTGCACACATCAATGGCGATATCAGCAATTATTTATTCTCTATTGTAGTTTGGGATCAATTGGATATACCCGGTGGAATTAATGATCATATTCTTTACAGACAAGACTTTATGACACCGGCTTACATCGATTCACTGAATGGTTTTGCTACTTATGTACTCGATACACCCCAAATTGTAAATGGTAAATTTTTTATTGGCTGGCAACAATCACAAAGTGGAAATATGAGTGTTGGTTTTGATAAGAATCATGATGCAGGAACTCATTTATATTATAATGTCACCGGGACCTGGTTATCAACCGCTTTTCATGGAGCTTTGTTGATGCGCCCTTTACTGGGAAAAAAAATACAATTCCCGGCCGGTATCTCAATTCCCAAATCATACGAAATAAGTTTATGGCCTAATCCGGCAAAAGAGCTGCTTTACCTTAGCAGTCAAGTATCCAATGATCGTTTTCTGGGCATATACGATTTAAGTGGAAAATTACTGCCGGTACCCGAAAAATTTATTTCTCAATCTAAAAGGCAGTTTGATATCAGCAATTTGCCGGATGGGATTTATCTTTTGCGTATGCAAAGTGCCGGTCGTTTGTTTATTAAACAATAGTTTTGATTGCCCATTATTAAGCGGTATTGATTATTGATTCAATAAGCAATTTTTTATTTTTAGCATTCAACAGAATGCAGCATCCATGAAAAAACATCTTATCCTGATATCGTTGCTTGCCCTGAGCACTACTTTTCTTCATGCACAACGAAGAAATAGCAAATATACCCTTAGCTACGATACTTCTTTATACAATGCACTTCAATGGCGATCAATCGGTCCTTACCGTGGAGGCCGTTCGGCAGCGGTAACAGGAGTTCCGGGAAAACCCAATTTATTTTATATGGGTACTTGTGGTGGCGGGGTATGGCGTACCCGCGATGGAGGCAATACCTGGCATAATATCTCTGATGGATATTTTGGCGGTTCCATAGGCTCGGTTGCGGTAGCTGAGTCCGATAATAATGTGATATTTGCCGGTGGAGGAGAAGTAACCTTGCGTGGTAATGTATCTTTTGGCTATGGCATTTGGAAAAGTACCGATGCCGGAGAGAGCTGGCAACAATCGGGTTTAAAACAATCACGACATATACCCAGAATCAGAATTAACCCCGATAATCCTGATTTGGTCTATGCTGCCGTATTGGGCGATTTATTCAAAGCTTCTGACGAAAGAGGTGTTTACCGTTCGAAAGACGGTGGAAAAACCTGGAACAGAATACTTTTTGCTAATGAAAATGCAGGTGCTGTCGATTTGATTATCGATCCTGTAAATCCACGCATCTTGTTTGCATCCACCTGGCGCGTAAGACGAACACCCTATAGCCTCAGCAGTGGGGGAGCCGGTTCGGCACTTTGGAAAAGTACGGATGGAGGCAATCATTGGGAAAAACTCAATGATCATAAAGGTTTTCCCAAAGGACCCATCGGAATAATCGGTGTGAGTGTTTCGACAGTGGATCATCACCGGGTATATGCTATGATAGAAGCTCCCGAAGGGGGCTTATTCCGTTCAGATGACGGGGGTAAAACCTGGCAAAGAACCAATAGTGAACATGCATTACGACAAAGAGCCTGGTATTATTCCCGGATATATGCCGATCCGCAAATACTCGACCGTGTTTACGTAATGAATGTATCTTACCATGTATCGAATGACGGTGGCCGTACTTTCCATACCCGTAATGCTCCTCATGGCGATCATCACGATCTTTGGATAGCACCGGAAGATAATCAACGCATGATTATTGCCGATGACGGTGGCGGACAAATAAGCTATGACGGTGGCCTTCATTGGAGTACCTATATGAATCAGCCTACTGCACAGTTTTACCGGGTGACAACTGATCATCATTTTCCTTACCGCATTTACGGTGCACAGCAGGATAATTCGGCCATTAGAATAAATCATCGATCCGAAGGATGGTCGATTAATGAGCACGATTGGGAATCAACAGCCGGGGGAGAATCGGCATACATAGCCGTAAATCCTCTCGATGATGATGAAGTCTTTGGTGGAAGCTATGATGGTTTCCTTAGCTTTTTAAATCATCGCACCCGTGAAAGAAGAATTATCAATGTGTGGCCTGATAATCCTTTGGGGCATGGTGTGGAAGATATGAAATATCGTTTTCAATGGAATTTTCCTTTGTTTTTTTCTCCTGATAATCCTCATAAATTATATGCTGCCAGCAATCATCTGCACGTTACTTATAATAAAGGCCAAAGCTGGAAAACCATTAGTCCTGATCTTACACGAAACGATACCACAAAGCAACAATCATCAGGCGGACCGATTACACAAGATAATACTTCGGTGGAATATTATTGCACCATCTTTGCTGCAGCCGAATCGCCTTACGAAAAAGACCTGATCTGGACCGGTTCTGACGATGGACTGGTTTATCTTACCCGCGATGGAGGAATGCACTGGGAAAATGTAACTCCACCCGGTATGCCCGAATGGATGATGATCAACAGTATTGAAATAGATCCTTTCCATAAAGGTGGGATGTATTTTGCCGGAACCCGCTATAAACTGGGCGATTATGCACCCTATATCTACAAAACCGAAGATTACGGAAAAAGCTGGAAACGTATCGTAAACGGTATTTCTGCCGAACATTTTACCCGGGTAATTCGTGCCGATCCCGGACGCAAAGGATTATTGTATTGCGGTACCGAAAGCGGTATGTATATCAGTTTTGATGATGGTGCTTCATGGAACAGTTTTCAACTGAATCTTCCTATTGTTCCCATTACTGATTTGGCCATAAAAAACAATAATCTTATTGCGGCTACTCAGGGACGGGCTTTTTGGATGATTGACGATCTAAGTGTGTTGCAACAACTTGGTTCACAAAAATCATCAGGTCCTTTGCTGCTAAGCAAACCATTGCCGGTTTATTTGATACCCGGCTACGGTACTCTAAAACAACCGGATAAAGCAGGGAAAAACCGGACAAATGGTTTAATGCTCTTTTTTAATCTCAATGCAATACCAGATAGTATAAAACATCTCAGTATCGGTTTTTATGATTCCAATGGAAAACTAATCAAGCGCTATACAAAAGGAGATAAAAAATTAGCGTTTAAGGTAAAAGAAGGATCTAATAAGTTTATCTGGAATTTGCGTTATCCCGATGCCGAAAATTTTGATGGTAACATTATGTGGTGGGCTTCAACACAAGGTCCTCTGGCCGTGCCGGGACATTACACAGCCCGTCTCGTAGCCGATGATGACAGCCTCGATATACCTTTTGAGATTCTGGCCGATCCACGGTCAAGGGCTACACAGGCCGATTATCAGGCACAATTTGATTTCCTGATAAAGGTCAGAGATAAACTTTCTGAAATTCATATTGCTATCCGGGAAATCCGGAATGTTCGAAACGATTTAAATGAGCTTAAATCGGTATGGAATGCCGATAGTAGTGCCGATTCGCTTATCAGTATGGCCGATACTATGATTAAACAAATGACTCAAATTGAAGAAGCACTTTATCAAACCAAAAACCGAAGCAATCAGGATCCGCTGAATTTTCCCATCAGACTGAATAATAAACTGGCGCATGCCGCTTCTCTGGCCGGCACAGGACACTTTGGACCCACCGATCAGAGCTTGGCTTTTTACGATGACATTGTAGAAAGAATAGATCGACAACTGAACCGATGGACAGGTATAAAAGAACAAGATATTCCGGCTTTTAATCAACTTGTTCATCAGCTTAAACTGGATATTATTAAAGTGAGAGATTGAAGGGATTTGTTGCCTTTTACGGGTTTTAGACTATTCTGATGATTTGTATATGAAAAGCAAGTGATTTCGAAGTACTGATATTTTAATTAATCATTCATTTATTTATATTACCTGCATTCATTTTATTCCTTTACAAAACCCTTTATTAGATATAGTTAAATTAATTTTAACACGTTTTTCTGAAACAGACGGATTGATAATAAAGTCATAAAAATACCAATACCAAGCAAAACGAGTATTCTTGGAAGAATATCTGCTAAGGGTAGTGCTCTCCAGAAAATATCGTAAAATCCTTGAATGCCCCAATAGTTTATACTGAAAATGGCTATTTTTTGCATTATGGCCGGCATGACAAACAAGGGAATCATACTGCCACCAATGGCCGACATAATTAAAATAATAAGGGTGCTCAGACTTTGGGCTTGTTGACGTGTTTTGGAGATAGCGGCCAGGAAAATTCCGAAACTGGATACGGCAAAACCTGTGGCTATTATCATTAAAACAAGTGCTGGAATATTCACCGTAAGATCTAATTTAAAAGCAAGCCAGGAAAACAAGAACATGGTTGTAAGTTGAAGTATGGCGATAAAAAAAGTAAATAACATTTTGCCATACAGTATGATGCTGCTATTTAATGGTGAATAGAGTAATCTGTTTATAGTTCCGTTTTCTTTTTCTTCTAATATACTCGTTCCCAGTCCGGCTACGCTAAAAAGTAACATCAATATTGCTGTACCGGCAACGGCTTGAATGATACCAAGATTAGTTTCTTTCTTTTCTCCTACAATAGAAGTTAATTTTATGCTTGAGCTCAGACTGAAGGCTGAGGTGTTATTATCCTTGTTGATAGCATCGCTCAGGATTTTATCGCTGATACTTTTATCAATATTTGGAAAGTTATTTTGCAGATATGATTCAATATTTTTTTGAACAATCTTTTTTCCTATTGAAGCCATTAAGGTACTGGTTAAAACAGGTTGAAGCATTCCGATTTCCATGTCCCGTGCTTTATCATACCATAATTCCATAGGTATATCATTCCCGGTTTCGATAGAATCTTCAAAACCTTTATGAAGAATCAAAGCTCCGGCATATTTTCCTTTAATTACTAGTTTTTTAGCCATACTTAAATCCGAAGGAATAATTTTTAAGCCTTTTAAGGAATCAAGATTAGCAACGAGCTCTTTTGAAGCTATTGTTTGGTCTGAATCAACAAGCAATAATTCAACAGGATTTGAACTGCCCTTGCTTCCTCCAATAGCACCAAAAGCAAAAGCAAAAAGGCTGATTAAGATGATGGGAAGCAGGAAGGTAAGTAATACCGAGCGCTTGTCTTTAAAGAACAGTTTTAAATCTTTTTTGAATAGCTTATACATGACTTAGTCTCTTAATTGCTTTCCTGTTAATTTCAAAAAGATAGATTCCAAATTTGCTATTTGGGTATCAATACTTTCTATTACTCCACCTGCATTTTGTATGTGGTTGATGACTATCAAAATTTCATTACTAATATTGGCACATTCTACTTTCAAAGTATTGAAGTTGCTATCTAAAGTAAAGGATGGAAGGGATGATTTGATATTTGATATTGTAGTAGTATTTAAATCTGCCAATTTTATTGTTAATAAATCCTTAGCACCACTGGTTTCTCTTAATTCTTTTAGCGTTCCTTGTGCTACAATATTACCGGTATCAATAATAGCAATGGTATTACAAAGTCGTTCAGCTTCTTCCATATAATGGGTTGTGTAGATGATGGTCATACCTTCTTTATTTAATTTCTCTATGACCTCAAAAATATGATTTCTACTTTGCGGATCCACACCCACAGTAGGCTCGTCCATTAATAAGATTTTGGGATTATGCAAAATGGAGGAGGCAAGGTTGATTCTACGCTTCATCCCTCCCGAATAACTTTTGATGCTATCGTTTTTTCTATCGGATAAACCAAGCATTTCCAGTACATTATTGGCTTTAGATTTTAGTATGGCTTTTGGAATATGATATAAACTACCCCAAAACATAAGATTATCATAAGCCGAAAGGTCTTCATACAATGCAATTTCCTGGGGAACTACCCCTATAATTAACTTGCAATCACTTTTATAGTCTTTTAAGTTGATTCCATCGATAATAACTTCACCATTATCGGGTTCCAGTAATGTATTTAATATGTTTATGGTCGTTGATTTTCCAGCACCGTTTGGTCCTAAAAGGCCAAAGATTTCTCCCCTGTTGATTTTGAAGCTCACGGGCTTAAGCGCTTTAATATTTCCAAAAGATTTCGATATTTCTCTGACTTTTATCATTTGAATAAATGGCTATAAAGGGAGTTGAAAAAAAACCGTTTGAGTTCAAATATATCATATATACGGCACTTAGCTAGCCTGTAAGCGACATAAAACTGTGAAAAAGTTATCTGCTAAGAATTTGTATTAAACAGAAGATTGCTTAGAAGGGCATTAACCGGCTTCAATTGGTTCGAAATAGTGAAAACGAACTCTTTCAGCTTTGTTCAAGATTATTTGTTGAAGAAATATTATATGCATTGTCCGCTTATAACAATTCCTCATCAATTACTTAGCATCGAGAAATAAATATGCTCGCATAAGGATTATTGGTTTTGTATCAAATAAATTGACTGTGATTTGGTTTTAATTAAGTTTTTGCGTTACAATTTGATAAAATTACTTCAATTCCTGTTCAAACGCTTTAAATCTACAAGCACTTATTTACTTTTGCTTCGTTTATGAAAAAAGAAAAGGAAAAGGCTCCTGCCCGTCCATTATTAGTAAAAATATTTATTCTATACCTGCGCATTTATTTCAATACCTGTGGACGTTTGTTCAGAAAGTGGGCAGCCCGCAAAGCATTACGCATTTTTCTTTCCCCAAAACGCAATCCTTTATCTGCCGAAAGACAAGTCTTTAATACTGCTGCTGATAAGGACTTTTTGCTTTTCAAACAACAAAATATCAGAACCTATTCCTGGGGGAACCCTACCCATAAAACGGTTCTGCTGGTGCATGGCTGGGAAGGTACAGGAGTTAGTTTGGCAATGTATGCCGAAGGACTTATTAATCAGGGTTACCGGGTAATTGGTTTTGACGGATTAGCGCATGGTGAAAGTCCGGGTAAGCAAACCAATATGTTAGAACATGCCGGGATTGTTCAGGCTATGCTGCAAGCTTTTCCCAAAACGGAAGCTATCATTTGCCATAGCTTTGGCGGTGCCGCTGCTATCTATGCTTTGGGGAATATGAAGGTTCACAAGGTGAAAAAATTACTTTCAATTGCAAGTCCCACGCGGATGAATCTGGTATTGGAGAATTACATGAAAGTTTTTGCGATCCCTAAAGCATTAATGCAAGTAACGGAACAACTTGCCTACGAGCAATATGGTCTAAGCTTTTCAAAACTCAATCCCGAAAATTGGATACCCGAATGTTCAGCTACCCGTTTTCTTTTCATTCACGACAAGGATGATTTATCGGTTCCCTATAGCGATGCACTGTATTTACACGAGAAATTTCCTGATACCGAATTGATTAGCACGAAAGGTTTGGGACATAATAAAATCCTCTGGGATAAAAACATCAAGCAGACTGTAATAAATTTTTTAGCTTCGGACAAAAATTTAGAAAACCGTTATGAGTGACAAAAGCAATCGAAAAATTTTAAGCCTTTTGTTTTTTGGAGTGCTCATGGGAGCTCTGGATATAGCGATTATCGGACCGGCATTACCGAGTATTCAGGCAAGCTTTCATATTGGAGAACGCAGTATTCCGTGGATCATTAATATTTATGTCTTAGCCAATTTGGTAGGCACTCCATTGTTGGGGCGTTTTTCTGATTTGTATGGACGCAAATGGATTTATATCATTTCATTACTATTGTTTGGAACAGGCTCTGCGGTGGTCATGCTTTCCATCAATTTTGATCAGGCTCTGATTGGCCGGGCCATACAAGGTTTTGGAGCAGGTGGTATTTTTCCGGTGGCTGCGGCCGTCATTGGCGATACTTTTCCAAAAGAAAAACAAGGTGCTGCATTGGGCATGATTGGTGCCGTTTTCGGCATGGCTTTTATCATTGGCCCTGTGATAGGCGGTATCTTGTTAATGTTTAGCTGGCACTGGATTTTTGCTATTAATTTGCCTATTGCTGTTTTGTTGTCCTTTTTTGCCTATAAAATCCTTCCTGCTACAAGGAAAACTCATCAAGTCTATATCGATTATCAGGGTATGTTTTTGCTTACACTAATCCTGGCCGCTTTTGCTTATGGCATCAATTCTCTCGAACTTAAAGAAACGGCAGCACATATTTTAAAATGGAATCATCTGCCTTTGATCTTGGCTTCATTGATGCTATTACCACTCTTTTACCGGATGCAAAAGAAAAGCCCTCAACCACTTATCAGTCCTGCTCTATTACAGAAACGCCAACTTATTTATGTCTTTCTGTTAGGTATTATTGCTGGGGTTGGTGAAGTAGGGGTGATGTATATACCCACTTATGCCAAAACGGCCTTTGATATCAGCAATTCGAAAGCAAGTTTTATGCTTATGCCTTTGGTTATTACCCTGCTTATCGGAGCACCTCTCGGAGGACGTTTTACCGATAAAAAAGGTCCTAAACCGGTATTATTACTGGGATCTGTCCTGGTCGTCACAGGGTATCTTTTACTTTCCTATACCGGCAACGTTATAAGTGGTTTCTTTGCAAGTACCATGATTGTCGGTTTTGGTTTATCTATCCTTCTTGGGGCCCCTGCAAGATATATTATTAACCGCGAAACGAATAATCAAAACCGGGCTATCGGCCAATCGGTGCTCACTGTTTTTACCAGCTCCGGACTTTTGACCAGTGCAGCTCTTGCCGGTGCTTTGATAGCGGGATTGGGAGGAGGTATGGAAGGTTTGTCCATTACTTTTGCTGCTTTTGGCTTGCTCAGTATTTTTGCCATCCTGGTTAGTTCTTTATTGAAAAATTATTAAACTTTATTAATAGCATTTCTTTCTCTATTCAATAACTTTTTATTGATCAAGTTGTAATTTTGCTCTATTGAAATTCAAATATTGATAAAAACATACCATTATGAAATCAATCTTCAAATTCCTGATGTTTGCTAGCCTTCTATGGGCATTTTCCATGACCATGAATGCAATGCCGGTGCAGGGTGGATCAGATGACAGGCCGGCCGTTTCAACACAAGCAGTACATGCCATTTCCAATCAAGCTGCTTTGCTAACTCCTGACATCAATCAGCCTGCGTCAATAGCACCTAATCGTTTGATAAAAACCGGGATAAAAAATCTGGCACTACATGGGCATCATAGCACCTATGCCTTTTCAAATGACAATGATGATAAAATTATTGCCGTTCTGTTAGCCATCATATTTCCTCCTTTGGGCGTTGCCATTTGGGAAGACGGCATTACCAGTCATTTTTGGTTGTCACTTATTCTAACATTAATCTTCTGGTTTCCGGGTTTGATTTATTCTTTGTTGATTATATTGAATTAATCCGGAGAGGAGACTATTGCATGATACCGGTGCAAAGCCGTTCTTTTAAGGAAACATCAAAGCTCTTATCCGGTTAAAACCATCAGATAAAAAATCTTGAACGGTTTTTTCCTGATGATCTGAGTTTATTATTTCATCTATATTTAGAATGGCTCCGGTCCAACCTTCAGTTTGCCACAAACCTGCTTTCAATGGTTCAATAGTCTTTGTGTCGATTTTGGGATATGGCCAGGTATTGATATAAAAATAAACATTGCTACTGTTTATATCACCTGGTGAAAGACCGATACCGATGAATTTTTTCTCCCCCTTAGCCTGATAGGTAAGCAAGCTTGCAATATCGAAATGATGTGGCCAGATATTGATTATTGATGTTTCAGCTTGCGCATAAGGTAGAATTGCGTTATATGCATTTTCAAATATTTTTTCGCAAAGCAAAAGAGATTTCCGTTGGCTCTTGTCAAATGCCTCACTGATGCCAATACGCAGTTCCGGGAGTTCATAGGGCTTGGATAAACTGATTGTATCAATATTCATAATACTTGAAATTTGTTTTATGGCACTTTGTAAGGTTTCACCATGAAGTGATAATGATTGTGTAATATTTCCATCTTCCTGCATAAACCCAATGCTTAAATCGGCAATATTGAGCACTACATAAGGATAGGTTGCATGCGATAGTTTTTGGGTAGACAATACTTTTGCTTTATCATTCCATATCATAGCTGCCTGACTGTCGTCATCTTTCTTATCCAGAAAGGCACGGGCTGTAGCTGCGAGGAGTTGTGCAGCCTGATGACTTTGATCCCGGGCTTTGGAATAATTATGATGAAGCGGGAATTTGAAATCTTTCCAAATAAAGGCTTTTGTTTTATTGATAGACATTGTACATGATTTAATTTGGAATTATGCTAATTTCAACACGACAAATACGATTGAAACCAGAATAATTCCTTAAAGATAAAATTTGTAGGTCTAAGATTAAAATAACAAATGAGAGGACAAATAGATATTGCAGCCATGAAAGAACCTGTGCAAGTGGCCATTTGGAACGAATTGAAAGATAAGCAACCCACTCATGCGCTGGTCGAAAATACCGATTTGGTGATTATTCGCTATGATGAGCAGATTTCAGTTTTATATGGACGATGCCATCACCGGGGCGCTTTGCTTGCCGATGGATTCATTGATGGGCATAACCTGATTTGTGGGGTGCATCATTGGGATTACCGCTTCGATACCGGGGTAAGTGAATATAATAATGAAGAACAGCTGCATAAATTTACGGCTGCTGTTTTTGAAGGTAAAATATTTATAGATAAAGCAGATATTAAGTTTTTTGAAAAAGATAATCCGGCTCCGTTTAATCGCGATGATTATTTGGGTATCTATGCCGATACGCATCCTGAAGAAACTGAACCTTACAGTTTGTACATCAAAGATTTGGCTAAGAACGGTCTTTCAAAATTCGGTCATCATGGACCGGTTGCCGCTATGGGTGTAGATAGAAATACTTTACCCAAATGGGAATCGATACAGTTTTTACCGGCTCAATTAGCCAAAAGACCATTGATGGATGATGAGAAAATTGAGAGTAGTGTTATCATTGGCCCCAATGCAAAAAAACCATTGCCATTAGATATTCCTCTTTTTGTAACCGATATGTCATTTGGAGCCTTGAGCAAAGAAGCTAAAATAGCCTTGGCCAAAGGTGCACAGATGGCCGGAACCGGAATCTGCAGCGGGGAAGGAGGCATGTTGCCTGAAGAACAAGCATCCAATACCAAATACTTCTATGAACTGGCATCAGCCAAATTTGGATTTAGTTGGGAAAAAGTTCAACAATGCCAGGCTTTTCATTTCAAAGGAGGACAAGGAGCCAAAGTGGGTACAGGCGGACATTTACCGGGTGTTAAAGTTACTCATGAGATAGCATCAGTCAGAGGACTAAAACAGGGAGAAGATGCTATTAGCCCGGCTACATTCCCGGATTTGAAAAGCGTAGAAGATTTTAAACAATTTGCAGAAGAAGTGAGAGCTAAAACAGGCGGTATTCCGGTAGGTTTTAAACTGGCAGCGAGCCGGCTCGAGGAAGATATTGATTTTGCTTTGGAAGTGGGAGCAGACTATATTATTGTAGATGGCCGGGGAGGAGCTACCGGAGCTGCCCCCACGGTTTTGAGAAACAATATTTGTATACCCACTATTCCGGCATTGGCCAGGGCCAGAGCTCATCTCGACAAAAGACATGCAAATGGCATTAGCTTGATTATCACCGGTGGCTTACGAGTCGCTGAAGATTTTGCAAAAGCATTAATGCTTGGGGCCGATGCCGTAGCAGTTGCAAATGCTGCCCTCCAGGCCATTGGTTGCATTGCCATGCGTGCGTGTAATACGAATAATTGTCCCGTAGGCATTGCTACTCAAAAACCTCATCTGAGAAGTCGCTTGCAAATAGAAAAATCAGCACGGCAATTATTCAATTATTTCGATGCAACGAATAAATTGATGAAAGTAATTGCCCGTTCATGTGGCTATCACAATTTCTCCGCTTTCAATCCGGATGACTTGTCCACTTTCGATTGGGATATGCACCGGCTTACAGGAATAAATTATGCCGGAATCAATCCGGAGTAATTTTGAGAATTACGAGTCTATAGCGTAATATTGCAAGCGCAAATTGCCTCCTTAGCTCAGTTGGCCAGAGCAGCTGATTCGTAATTAGCAGGTCGAGGGTTCGAATCCCTTGGGAGGCTCATTAAGCTTAGCGGGAATAGCTCAGTTGGTAGAGCATCAGCTTCCCAAGCTGAGGGTCGCGGGTTCGAGTCCCGTTTTCCGCTCTACATTTTTGATTGAGAATAAAATCAAGGGACGAGAAGCCAGCCCCGAGTGTTCGGGGAGTCCCGTTTTCCGCTCTACATTTTT
>JAJRWN010000159.1 GCA_024276745.1 Bacteroidota bacterium | reverse complement strand
TTATCGGCCGACCACTGATAGGTAAAATTATAGCAAACAGGCCCGGTCATGCCACAAATATTAATTTTGCAAAAAAGATACGACAGATGGTTCAAAACAACACAAAAACAAAAGCAAAAGCACCGGTTTATGATCCGGATATAAAAGCATTGCTCACTGTAGAGCAAATACAAGGATATCTTCCCCACAGACATCCTTTTTTGCTGGTTGATAAAATTCTCACCCTGGATGAAAATGCCATTGTAGGCATTAAAAATATTACTTATGATGAATATTTTTTGAAAGGACATTTTCCCAATGAACCTGTTTTTCCGGGCGTATTAACCATAGAAGCTATGGCTCAAACGGGGGGTGTATTTGTACTTTATCAAAAAGATAATCCACAAGATTACATCACCTATTTTCTGAAAATCGACAATGCTAAGTTTAAAAGGAAAATTGTTCCCGGTGACAGTATCATTATAAAAATGGAATTAAAAAGCCCTATACGCAGAGGATTGTGCGAAATGCACGGTACGGCATGGGTAGGAACACAATTGGCTGTTGAAGCTGACATGCTTGCTCAAGTAAGCCTCAAAGAGGGAAAATGATTAGCCATTTAGCCAATATTCATCCAAATGTAAGGCTTGGGAAAAATGTAAAAATTGATCCTTTTGCAACTGTACTCGATAATGTTGAAATCGGTGATGACACCTGGATAGGTCCTTACGTCACCATCATGGAAAATACCCGAATTGGAAAAAACTGTAAAATTTTTCCGGGTGCGGTTATCTCTGCCATACCTCAGGATCTCAAATTTAAAGGTGAACTAACCGAAACCTTTATCGGTGACCATGTAACGATTCGGGAATATGTGACCATCAACCGGGGAACGAAAGATAAATATTCAACCCATATCGGTGATAATTGCCTGCTAATGGCCTATACGCATGTAGCTCACGATTGTGTATTGGGGCATCATTGTATTCTGGCCAATAATGTAAATCTGGCCGGGCATATAGAAATTGGCGATTACGTAATACTTGGAGGTTTGGTAGCCGCACAGCAATTTGTCCGTTTTGGCGATTTCTCTTATGTAGGTGGAGGTTGTATGGTTCGAAAAGATGTGCCACCATATATAAAAGCTGCCCGCGAACCGATGTCATATGCCGGGGTAAACGCAGTAGGTATGCGAAGAAGAGGATTTACTACCGAAGAAGTACACCATATTCAGGATATTTACCGGATTATATTTGTAAGAAAATACAATACTGCTCAGGCAATTAAAATTATTTCCAATACATTGCCCGATACACCCTATAAAGAAAAAATTATCGACTTCATTGTTGCTTCCAATACCGGAATAATCAGAGGAATCTAAGCGTTTATGCGTATTATCTGTAATCAAATGGGGAAACGTTTCAACCGGGAATGGATTTTCCGGAATTTGGATTATGATTTTAAACCCGGGAGAAAAATTGCATTGTTAGGTCATAACGGATCAGGAAAATCTACCCTGCTCAATATTTTATCTGCTCATCTGTCTCCATCAAAAGGGAGTATCCGCTTTGAAGTCGACCATAAATTATTGTCGCCTGATCAGGTTTTCAAGCATCTTGGTTTCATTGCACCTTACATCGATTTAATAGAAGATTTTAGTTTAAAGGAGCATATACATTTTCACACGCAATTTAAATCACTTCCCAAAGGAATGGATATTTCCGCAATGATTGACTTAATGGGACTGCAAGCACATCAAAACAAAGCGGTACGCGATTTTTCATCGGGTATGCAACAACGGCTCAAACTGGTATTGGCACTCGTTCCCGAGAACAAGCTTGTTTTACTTGATGAGCCTACAAGCAATCTGGATCAGGAAGGTGTTGAATGGTATTTAAACCTGATTGAACGCTTTGCTGAAAAGAAACTCATTATTGTTGCCTCCAACACCAACCGTGAGTATAGTTTCTGCCGGGAACAAATCAGGATTGAAGACTTTAAACCGAAAAATATCAAATAATAGATACTTAATTGCTTCCATGCTCTCCGTTCATTCAATTGAACGCATTCTTTATATTGCCTGTTCACTCTAGAAACAATCATTAGATATTATCATGAGCATAAGTATTATATCGAGAGATCAACAAGCAAAAGGTCTGTTTAACGGAGGTGAAATTGTAGAGAACAAACCCATTGGATTTCCACAGGATGGAGATTATCTGAAACCATATTCCAATATTTTCTACTGGGCACATGCATGGACCCCGGGAGCAAGCAGTACCATTGCTTTGCATCCACATGAAGGATTCGAAATAATGAGTTTTGTATTGGATGGAAGCATTGAACATTTTGATACCAAAACCAATGATTGGATTACCCTTCAAAAAGGCGATGTGCAATTGATTCAAGCCGGCAATGGTATTTCTCATGCCGAAAAGATAAATGCAAATTCCGCTATTTTCCAGATTTGGTTTGACCCCAATCTTAGCCAATCCCTCTTAAAGCCGGCTGCTTATGTAGATTTTTCTTCCGATACTTTTCCTTCCTCGATATTAGTGGATGGAAAAATAATACACTATGCCGGAACGAATGGAATAATTAAGCTTGACAGCACAGCTATCGAGATTATGGAATATCGTTTTAATTCAATTGAAGAAAAAATCCACTTGCCTGAGAAGAAAATACTATCAGCATATCTGATTGATGGTAGCTTAGAAGTGAATAATCATAACATAGTGACAGATGATTTTTTACTTGTCGAAGGAGTAGAAGAATTGCAATTCTCCGGTAATGCACCCGGGCGCTTATTTATCATTCTTTCAGCCGACCAAGTAGCATATCCAACCTATGCACAGCAGCATATACTACGCTATTAATGGGTTGGTTCATTAGCAGATGGCCTGATGGCCCACAGTCCCAGGGCAGGGCCAATAGCCAAAAGCATAAAAATCCATTGGCCTGAAACATGATGGCTAAGGCTATTAAGCAATTGAATACTGACTATGGTTATAGCGAAGCCAATACTGTTGACAATGCTTAGTGCAGTAGCTTTCAAGACTTCGAAGCATTATTGGCAATGAGGGTAGAAAACAGAGGTGAATCGGCTACCACAGCCATTCCCCAGATAAGTAGAAAACCTAAAAATAAAGGGAAAGGCAAAGAGAAAACTAAAGGTGAAAAAAGGCAACAAAGACCGGAAATGGACAAGGCAATAAAGGCTACCTTTCTCAAATTTAACCTTTTGGAAAAATAGGCACCGATTACACAAGCAGGCCCCCCGATAGCAATAACAGAGAACGACAATAAAGCTACATTAGCCGATACTGAAGAATGAAAATCAAAATAGGTGCTAAACAAAAAAGGCACGAATGCCCAAAAAGCATATAGCTCCCACATATGCCCGAAATAGCCAAAAGAGGCTGCTCTGAAATTTTTATTTTTAAATATTGTGAATAGTCCGGCAGGATTAAATGTGTTTGATACTACCCTATTGGGCCCGTCACCCACAAAAAGATTCAGCAAAACAGCTCCAAAAATGGATAATGCTGAGGTGCCCCATAAAACATATTGCCAGGGAAATGATTGGCCAAGGCCTCGCAACAGTTGTGGAAATGCGGTACCGACCACCAAGGCACCCACTAAAAACCCGAGGGCAAGTCCAAGGCCTTTTTTATAATAATCTGCAGCTATTTTCATCCCCACAGGATAAATACCGGCAAGAAAAAATCCGGTAAAAAATCGAAATACCAATACCGGTGCAAGAGCGGATGGAAAGAAAATAATAGCAAGATTGCTGAAGGCTGCTATAATGGCACTAGTTAAAAAAACTTTTGATGGTGAAAATCGATCTGCTATATTCAAAAAGGCATACAGTAAAGTACCCAGAATAAAGCCGGACTGGACAGCCGAACTCATCCAAGCGAGCGAAGCCGATGGCCAATGGTATGCTAATGTTAAATCAGGTAAAACGGCATTTCCGGCAAACCAAAGCGAAGTACCTGCAAATTGCGCTACTACAATCAAGAGTAAAGTATAGTTTTTCTTTGGTGGCATAATAATTTAAGAAGAAATGATGATCATACAAGATGAATGCGATATGACATCAATGAG
>JAJRWN010000158.1 GCA_024276745.1 Bacteroidota bacterium | reverse complement strand
TGATGGGCAATTAATCGTTGAGCTTAGGACAGTAAGGTGAAATAAATTCGTTGCGGATGACTTCTGTTTGACTATGCATGCACACTGCCGGATCGCAACAGGTATGACAAGTACGTTTAATGGATACAAAATCCAATAAGCATACATCAGGACTAATGAATCCGCTTTTTTTTGTTTCATGATGCAAAAGATCGGTACTTAAATATTTTTTATTGGAATCAGGCAATACGGTGACAACAATCGAACCGGGCCCAAGCTTTTCGTTTATCATCAAAGCACCGATAAAATTTGCTCCTGATGATATACCAACCCCCAAACCCAATTGAGAAGCCAACTTTTGAGCCATCAAGATAGCATCCCCGTCATCCACTTGAATGATGTCATCCAATGCATCCAGTTTCACAATATCCGGAACAAATTCATCTGAAATTCCCTGTATCCTGTGCTTACCTATTTGGTGACCGGTCGTCAAAGTAGGTGAGTTGGCAGGCTCAAGCGGGCAAACAAGAATATGCTTATCCATTTCTTTCAAATATTTCCCAACTCCCATTACCGTACCGCCCGTTCCGACACCGGCAACAAATGCATCGGCTTTCATAGCCTTTGATTCCAGTTGCCAAAAGAGTTCTGGTCCTGTGTTTAGATAATGAGCAGCAATATTATCTGTATTCGAAAACTGTCTTGGTAAAAAACAATGTTCCCTTTCGGCTGCCATAGCTTCAGCCATAGTAATGCTGCCTACAAATCCTCCTTCCTCGTGGCTCACAAGACGTATTTCAGCCCCATAACTCCTGATTAAGGCTATCCGTTCCCTGCTCATCCATTCCGGTATAAATATCGTCACCGGATGCCCCATAGCCCGACCAATGGCAGCAAACGAAATACCTGTGTTTCCACTCGTGGCTTCCACTATCCGGTCGTCCGCTTTCAAATCTCCCCGTTTATATGCCTCAACCATTACATGAAAAGCCATCCGGTCTTTGATGCTTTCGGTCATGTTGAAATTTTCTGCCTTAGCATATATCGTTCTGATATGTCCCTTGTATTTTGCCCTGATGGCCAGAAGAGGCGTGTTTCCTATAAGGCTGGATATTCCTAATATCCTCGACCGCATTTGTTCTCGTTTATGCACAGCTCAAGATTAATGGTATGATTTTATAATTACTCTAATCTCTTGCTCTGCCTTTTTGAGGTGTTTCATCCGGTAAAAATACTTAGGATTATTTCAGATTTATGTCAAAATTGTTTCGAAAAATCATGTGTGATAATTAATTGTTAGAAACTACCCTCGTTGATGCGAGTAAATCATGAAATGTGATTTTTTCTTTGTTGAATAGCATCAACCATACACCTGCAAGGAGCAAACTATAAGCAAGAGTTCTGATCAACGATTGCCAATAAGTAATTTTTTGCCCTTGTTTATCGATAATGCTCAACCCCAACAGATATTTGCCTATCGATGTTGAGAAAATACTCCAAAACAGTAAGAAATATAAAACAGGTATAAGCATTTGCTCATTATGCATATTAATCTGAAAACCGCTTCCAGAAGTGGTGACGATATCAGCCCCCCATATCAACCAGGCTAATCCGATACAGATACTGATATCGATAAGGAATGCAATCAATCTTTTTTTGAATCCTGCATAATGAAAGGATAAATCTTTTTTTGATAAATCTGATTCCATGATTTTTTATTTTAAATGTATCGTTAAGGAGGATTCAAAACATTGATTTCTTTTCTAAAAAGGCAAGTACTCTTTTTTGACTTTTTGAGAAAAGATGTACCCTTCAAATGTAGTAAAAATCTATTGATATCAGTAGTCCATAGCAAATTGTTTTACCCTGCATCTGAGTTACAAATGTTCAACCGGGTTTGTCCCATTTTTGGGGAGAAACAGATAAAAAGTTAAAAAGCCCTGACGGCACGAATATACCAGGTACCAGACTTATTGGTGCCACTCGCGTATCCGTAGTTGAATCTTAAAAAAAATGCATTCGATGTATTGTACTCCGTACTACTCCAATAGTAATTTGTACTTGAGAGCAGTGTGAAACCGCCTGCGCGTAATGCTTTATTGGTTGTAAAACGATTGTAGTAAAGCAAATTTAATTCATCAATAGATGGCAAATACCAACCAGTACCTAAACTAGTAACATAATTTGCAGCAGCACTATTTGTCATTAATGCAGTATTGAAGGCTCCGTCTTCCGTTCTGTTTGCGTTGGTCAAAGTAGCAGTAGCTTGCCAAACGGCTGTGCTTTCGGTTTTATTTACGATTAAACCATGTTGTGTACCTGTGGCATCTTTGTATATGTAATAGACTATACCGTCCAGGGTGTCTTGTCCTAAATAAAAGTTATCAGTAGAAGTACTACCCGACAAAAAGCCCATATTTGCAATAGCTGTTGAGTCGGTGTGCTTGTTCCAGTTAGCAGTATCAGCTGCAGTAATTCCACTGGCTATGGATGCACCAAAAATCGGGTCTGTTTCGGTATAATTAATTGTTCCTGTAATGCTCTCGGCTGTTTTTGCGTGTAATGCATAAGGCACGCTTAATAAAGGAGTAGTACCTGTTATTGTGTAGTTTGTACCACCATCCAAATCCGTTTGTATTTTTATAAAATAAGTTCCGTTTGCCCAATCAATAGTAGTAAAATCGCCACTTACTACTATTCCTGTTCCAATTTCAAGGCTTACTAAACCATTTGTATTGCTTGTAGGGAAATGACGTTCTTTATAAACGGGTGTGCCTGTAGCAGAGCCTTGTAGTATGCTTATTTGCATTCCTATGACTGTGGAGCTTACTAATTGGTTATTCACCGCATCTCTTATTACGGCTTGATAGCTCATTTTGTCGGGTGCTTGTGCGAAAATTAATGTGGTAATTAGTAAATATGATAATGTGATAATGTGATAATTGATTTTTTCATGATACTATTGTTTTACGATTTTAAATGATTTTACTATTTGGCTATCCTTAACTATGTTCAAAAAGTAAGTAGCGGGTGCTTGTCCTTCTAAACTAATGTGAGTAGCATTGCTATTTATTGTCTGATTTTCAATTATTTTTCCTTGTATATCCATGAGTTGAAAGTTCAACCTTGAAAGTTCAAAGTCATCTACTTTCAAGGTTAAATAACTGGTAGTAGGGTTGGGGTAAACGGATAGTTCTAAATTAATACTTGCTTCGTTTATACCTATTGTTGTAGAAATTTCGAATGGTTGTTGCACCCCGTGGGCTACGCTTCCGTTCGTTCCCGTGTTGGTAGTATAAACTAATTGTCCTACCGAGTAACTTACTGTTCCTCCTGTTCCTGTTGCCTCACCTCCAGTGGCAGTTGGACTTTCTTGTGCGTATAGTCCTCCTAGTCCTAAAAGCAGAAACGCAAGGTTTGTAATTGATTTTTTGTGGTTCATAATCTTAAGATTAAAATTAATTTGTTATAGTTATTATTATTCAATTAATGTTGGTCTTGTACATTGGTCAATGCTTTGCAGCTACCCATAAGTGCCAGTCTGGAATACTAATCTGTCTGTTTGCATGATAGTGAATTGTATAAATTCCCTTTCTTATTTGTAATTTGAGTAGTCTTGAACAGCTTCATCTGCAGGTTTATTATCATCAATAAATTTACATCCGTATTGCTTATTTCCGGGCTACTACTAAATAATAACAACTCCGTCAGGCTGATTATAAGGAAGGTAAACTGAGTCTGAATTGATTCTTAAATTCTTTAAATAAATTTTAAACCCAACTGTTGCACATAACGCTTGAACATGCGTATCTTTCATTCCAATTTCCTACACATAATTTCTTTCAGCCTAATCATATATTTTTTTTCAAAGAATTATTTAACCATTTGATACTGCATACATTGATTAAAGTAGTATCATCTTCTTCGTTTCAACAAATCTATTTTGCTTGCTTTTTGCCGATAGTCTATAATAGTAAACTCCACTGCCGAATTTAGAGGCGTTAAATATTACTGTATAATTTCCTGCTGCTTGTTCTTTGTTTACCAGTGTTGTAAGCTCTCTTCCCGTAATATCAAATACTTTCAGCGAAATCTTGCCGGGTGCCGGAAGATGATAACTGATAGTTGTACTGGGAGTAAAAGGATTTGGATAGTTTTGCAACAGGGAATAATGAGCAGGTGATTTATTTGAATTTATATCTATACCGGTTGCATTTTTTTTTATTGTAATTAAGTGAGCTGTAAACGGTGCTAATACAAATGCCCCGCTATTCCATTGATTGGGAGTTTGTCCATCATTATTATCTGTTACAGTGTATTGATCTACGTATGGAAATGCAGCAGTGGATAAATTAATACCCTTAAGTTTAAGTGTCAACTTAATTGTATTCTTTGAAGGATTTGAGATAAGAATAGCTTTATTTCCGTTTTCGTCTTCACCGGCTAATGTCCAAATTTTGCTCCCACCGGAAGCAATTGCGTAAACCGGTGAGATGAGTTTTTTGTTATAAATAGTTTGCATTTTTGAACAGAGTTTAAAACCATAAGCTACGGGTTTATAGCCACCGATAGCATTCCCATAAAATAAACCGTTAACAGCTTGTGACGAGTCCGTTACAAAATCACCACCTCTGTAAATGTAAGCTCTTTCAATATCAGCTTGCTGCAATGCAATAAAAACGCCTACATGGTGGGCTGCACCTTTTTGTTTATTGAACAAAGAATCTCTGGTAGATTGAGGTAGAGAATGGTCATTATCAAATCCCCAGGCATCACAAATTAATTCCGTGTTATTAAAAAAACTATTGTTTCCACTTCCCCAAACCGAAGCATAGGCATTAAAAGGAGGCTCTGCTCTTAATAGTTTACGATAGGCAATAGCAGCGTTATAAAAGTCTTCTATTTCATTGCTAAAAACATGAAACCCTATCCAATCAGGTTTTAAATTTCTCGATTTTAATGCTCTTAAAAATAAATCAACCCATGTTTTAACAATATTGTAATTTCCTAAAGTAGTTGATACGGAAGTATTGAAACCGGGTCCTCCGATTTTTAAAGAATGGAAATGGGTTTTTAAAGAATCAAAAGCGTTGCACCAAAAATTATTAAACGATAGAGAATCTCTGTCCCAAAAATTATATTGTGGATACTCGGTCCAAATATCTAAATAACCGGCTAAAGTATTGCTGCCTCCGTTAAAGGAATTATATCTGTTTACTACATGAATACCGGCCCTTATCCAATTGGATTCCTCGCTGCTTCGTGGTCCTTCGTAATCATGACCTCGAGGGAAACTGGTATGTTCTCCGCCTAATCTGAAAAAAGGTAAAAATCCACCGTCTAACCAATTTTGAAATTGTGCATCACTTTCTATAAAATGATAGTTTTGATTGTTATTGGGGGATACATCCCATTTTGGATAATTTGAAGTTGTACCACTAACCGGATAAGTACCGCCAAAAAACATAAGTTCCATATCTAAACGGTCGTCATTATAGTCATTGTTTCTAATGCTTGTCACTCCAATGTCTTGATATTTAGATGTTAAATCAGGTGCAGGCGAATTTTTATTTGGAGTAGGGCCTGCAATTACACCGAGCATTTGGGGCTTATTTACCGAATCTGATAAATCAATCGAACCAATATTAATTGTAATATTTTCGATTGTTTGAGCTTGTGTTTTTTGTAAAAAAAATCCACAAAAAATTGTTGTAATGAAAAATAATTTTTCTTCCCATTTCATAATTCTTTTTTTTTAATCTAAAGGTGGATGCAAAGCATTGTTTTATTTCTAAGAAGCCAAACACTTTTTTTTGTCTTTTTGAGAACACGTACATATCAAATGTAGTTAAAAACTATTGATCTTAATAAAAAAATTAATATTCTATTTATCTGTAAGTTGCTCATAAGCATTTCCTAAAATTCGATACGGTTTTTCCGGCTGTAACTTAAGCCATGTTTCTGATGGATTATCCATATTGAATAAATATTCTTTGGCTAATTTTTTTCATTTAAGTCTTTATCGTTTGCAAGACATATATTTTTTCTATCAATTAATCTACAATACAGACTTAGATATGACAAACTAATTATCAAGAGGCTTAATCTTGTTAATTTTCCGGAATCATAAAACCGCTTGATTATTGTCCGGTTCTAACGAAACTTTATCAGTTTTGCATTATATATCATGCGATGACTCGAATGCTTTCCAAAATATTTATCTGTTCTGTTTTGTTGTGTATGACCTGTCGCATAACGCAGGCGCAAGAAAACAAACGCTCTTTAAGCGGTTCAGCAAATTATTCTGTAAGCGGAACTTATCAGAAAGGCAAGGTTTTTCCGACAAATGATTTTGTAAATGGACAAAATGCGGCTTTCGATTCGATTGATGAATATCAGACCATGGCTATTCAGTTTGAAAAGCAAACGACCGGAAATGCATTATGGGAGCAACTATATCTGTATCCACGGTATGGGGCGGGAATTTATATACCTTTTTTTGAAAACAGGAATGAATTAGGGGTTCCGGTAGCTGTTTATGGCTTTTTTTCGGCCCCTTTTATTCGATGGCAGCACATGAGTTTTAATTATAAAATAGCTTTGGGATTGGCCTATGGATGGAAACATTTCGGTCCCGGAAATATTTATAACGTTGCTCTGGGCTCCAGCTTTAGTGCTTATATTGATGCCGGCATTCAATTCAATTTTCCGCTGTTCAAATCATTCGATCTGGCAGCCGGTATTGGCTTGTCCCACTTTTCAAACGGGGCGCTGAAAAAACCCAATTTCGGACTGAATACCATAGCCCCCGGATTATCATTGCATTATCGTCTTAATTCCAATCATCCTGACTTTATCGTCCAAAGCGTTCCTTTGTTTAAGGCTTACAATGAATGGCATTTCTCCCTTTATGGCGGTGCAAAAAATGTATTGTTCGACACGACTAATATCAACCTGAAACAAAAATTCAGCGGATTGTATTTTCCTGAAATAGGTATTAGTACAACTATAAGCAGAGTAGTTTCTTATAAATCGAAAATCGGATTCGGTTTAATGCTTGCTTATGATGGAGCAATTGATGCTCAGATAGAAATTGAAAATGGAGGTATCGAAAGCATTGAATCACCTTTTTATACCAAGTTAAGCATCAGCATTTATCCCTCTTACGAATTGATTATCGATAAATTCTCTATTTTAATTCAACCGGGTGTTTATTTGCTCAGAAAACATTTTGCTGCTCAATCTCCGGTTTTTTATCAGCGAATCGGATTGCATTATAAGCTTTATAAAAACCTGAACATTGGTATCAATCTGCACGCATATCAATTCCATGTATCTGATTTCATAGAGTGGTCTATCGGCTATACCTTGCGATACAAGGAAAATCAAGAAAATGTTTTTATAAAAAGCTGACATATTGGCACAGTTTATATTTTCTATGTAGATTTGCAAACAATAATTTAAGCCCGGTATGAAGTATAATGAAACATTAAAATTGTTGGATAAACATATAGACGAAAGCAGGCAAGGTGAAGTCTTTAGCACAGAAAGGGCAAATCTTCAACAGCCTGACCGGAAATTTTATATAGAAAGTTACGGATGTCAAATGAATTTTTCTGATAGTGAAATTGTCGCTTCCATTTTGAAGCAGGAAAATTATCAGGTAAGTACTGATTATCATTCGGCCGATTTGATATTGCTCAATACCTGTTCGATACGGGATAATGCAGAGCAACGGATAAGGAACCGCTTAAAACAATTTAATGAAGTAAAAAAAGCAATCCGGCTACCCTTATCGGTGTATTGGGCTGCATGGCCGAACGCTTAAAGCATAAATTGCTTGAAGAAGAACAAATTGTTGATTTAGTGTTGGGGCCTGATGCTTATCGATTGCTTCCTGCATTGGTAAAACAAGCCGAATCGGGGCAGAAAGGTATCAATGTATTATTATCAAGAGAAGAAACCTATGCCGATATAAATCCCGTAAGGCTCAACAGCAACGGAGTATCGGCCTTTATCAGTATTATGCGGGGATGCAATAATATGTGTTCCTTTTGCGTGGTTCCGTTCACTCGTGGCCGGGAGCGAAGCCGTGATCCGGAAAGTATTGTCGATGAAGCAAGAGCCCTTTTTGATAAAGGTTACCGGGAAATTACTTTATTAGGTCAAAATGTAGATTCTTACAAATGGTCATCGGAAAACGATTTAAAGCAAACCGTAAACTTTGCAGGACTATTAAAGGCAGTCGCACAAATCAATCCTAAATTGCGAATCCGCTTTTCCACTTCTCATCCGAAAGATATGTCGGATGAAGTACTCTATGCTATGGCCGAATACGACAATATTTGTAAATACATTCATCTGCCCATACAAAGCGGAAGTACAAGGCTGCTCAATAAAATGAACAGGACCTACGATCTTCCCTGGTATATGCAACGCATAGCAGCCATCAGGAAAATCGTACCGCAAGTGGCCATCAGCACCGATATCATAGCCGGTTTTTGCTCAGAAACAGAGGCCGATCATCAGCAAACATTACAAGTCATGGAAAGTGTGCGTTACGAAATGGCATATATGTTTTTTTATTCGGAAAGACCCGGAACCCAAGCCGAAAAGAAATTTAAAGATGATGTTCCTGAAGCAGTAAAAAAACAAAGACTGGCCGAAATTATCCGCTTACAACAACAACATTCTTTCGAAAGAAACAAAAAAGATATTGGCCAAGTTTTCGAAGTTTTGGTTGAAGGACCATCAAAAAAATCGGATCAGGAATTTGCCGGAAGAAACAGTCAGAACAAAATGATTGTTTTTCCAAAAAAGCAATGCCGGGCAGGCGATTATGTACAGGTAAAAGTATTGGACTGCACAGCAGCCACATTAATTGGAAAAATGATCGACTAAAGTCATGGATATTCAATCAATCAAACAGCGGTTTTCCATTATCGGTAATACACCGGGGCTAAATTATGCCATCAGTGTTGCTCAAAGAGTTGCTCCTACAAACCTTACGGTATTGATTAATGGTGAGAGTGGTGTTGGAAAAGAAATATTTTCTAATATTATTCATGCTTTAAGCACCCGGAAACATAATGCTTTTATAGCGGTAAACTGTGGAGCAATACCCGAAGGAACAATTGATTCAGAACTTTTCGGGCACGAGAAAGGCTCCTTTACCGGTGCTCATGATGCCCGTAAAGGTTATTTTGAATCGGTCAGCGGAGGAACTATATTTCTTGATGAAGTAGGGGAGTTGCCTATTGGCACTCAAGCCCGTTTGTTGCGGGTATTGGAAGCCGGAGAATTTATCCGTGTAGGATCAAGCAAAGTACAGAAAACCGATGTAAGGGTATTAGCAGCTACCAATGTAAATTTGCTTGAACTGGTTCAATTGGGTAAATTTAGAGAAGATTTGTATTACCGGCTGAATACGGTTCCCATAAAAATTCCTGCTTTAAGAGAACGCAAAGAAGATATCTATCTTTTATTCCGGAAATTCAGTTCAGATTTTGCAGGAAAATACCGTACTACACCCATCCGGCTTGACGAAGAAGCCCAGCAAGTGCTGATTAATTATTCGTGGCCGGGCAATATCCGGGAACTCAAAAATTTAACCGAACAATTAAGCGTACTGGCTGAAGAAAAAGTAATCAATGCGGCAACGCTGAAAAGATTTATCCCCGATCAGCAAAATGCTAACCTGCCCATGATTGCATCTACCGGTAAAACAACTGGTTCCGATATGAATGAAAGAGAATTGATGTACCGGGTTTTGTTTGATATGAAAAAAGATATCAACGAACTAAAAGCATTTATGATGCAGCTTCAGGGTTCTGATTTACCACCCTCTGACCAGCAGGAAGAACTTAGCCTGATCAGGGAAATGGGAAGGGATGAATCGTCAATAAGACCATTTTCCGATAAGCCCCTCGTAATTAATGAGGATGAAACTTTTACCGAACATGTTGAAGAATCCTTATCTATTTCCGAAAAAGAAAAAGAACTCATCATCAAAGCATTGAAAAAACACAAAGGAAAAAGAAAATATGCCGCTATCGATTTAGGTATTTCTGAAAGAACCTTATACCGGAAAATTAAAGACTATAAAATTGGTGAATAAGCGAACTAAAATATGGATTCTTGCCGTTATGCTGCCATGCTTAATGGCCACTGCATGTTATAGCTTTAAAGATGCCGCTATCGATCCTAATATCAAAACTTTTAAAGTAGCATACTTTGATAACAAAGCTGCCGAAATTAATCCAAAACTTAGTCAGGCTTTCACCGAACGGCTTAAAGATGAAATACTTGCACAAAGCAATTTGGACGAAACAGACCAAAATCCCGATGTTGAATTCAATGGATATATTGCGGCATACACGATTAATCCCATTGCACCCAAAGCCGGTGAAAGCTCCTCTATGAGCAGGCTTACAATAAGCGTTTATGTGAAATACATAAACCATGTAAATGAAAAAAATGCATGGCAAAATACGTTTAGCCGTTATGCCGATTTTGATGCCACAAAAACCTTGACTGCTGTTGAAGATCAATTAATTGAAGAAATAAATAATCAATTGGTTGACGATATATTTCGAAAAGCTTTTGTAAATTGGTAAACCTAAATACTTGGCTTTGATAGATCCTGAACAATGTATCAATCTGATGCAAAATCCTGCAAAACTTGCAGCCGTTGATCGTGACGAGCTCAATCAGTTTGTTGAAAGCTATCCTTATTTTGAGTTAGGACATATTTTGCTGGCCAGGAAATACAAAATGGAAAATGAGAGCCAATATCAAAGGCAATTAGAGAAATCAGCAGCCTTTACCTCAGACCGGATTTGGCTCAAAGCATGGATGGAAAAAACAGCAAGTGAAACAGCACATGCTCCAACTAAACAAAGTGCCGGAAAAGAAAAGATTATTCCAATCAGGAAAGATCCGGAAGAAAAACCAGAAGTGACTGTGGAAGCGGAATCGGGCAAGCCTCAAATTGATGATACACATGATTTTCTGGGATGGTTGCATTCCCTGTCGGCAACAAAGCATGATCAGGAAGTACTGATTGACCCGGCTGTAAGCAATGAAATTATTTTATTGGGGCAAGCCGAAATCAATAAAGAACTGGAAGCTCCCAAAGATTATAAAATCAGTATGACTCCTGAAGAAGAAGCGGAAGTAGAAGAAAAAGTAAACAAAAGTTCCGAATTATTGAATGCCATGGTTTCCGAAACACTGGCAGAAATATTCATCAATCAGGGCAATAAGCCGAGAGCGATTGAGATTTATCGGCAATTGAGCTTGAATTATCCCGAAAAAAGTGATTACTTTGCATCCCGAATTCAAAAACTAAAAGAAGCAGAATAATGTTGGTCTTTCTTATCGTATTAATATCCATCGTCAGTGTGTTATTGGTTATGATTGTTTTGATACAAAACCCAAAAGGTGGTGGCCTTGGAGCATCTTTCGGAGGTCTGTCAAATTCATTTATGGGTGTGCAACGCACTACCGATATATTGGAAAAAGCAACCTGGACTTTGGCCATTTTATTGCTCGTTTTCAGCCTTATCACTAAAGTATTTGCCGGAGGTCAAACAATCACGGTAAACAATGAATCTTCCGAAATAGAAGGTATGACCAATCCCGGTGTTCAGGATCAGGGAGGCAATACGGAAGCACCCTTCAATAACAATCAGCAATAAACACTATTTCTGGAAATACTTCCGGCTTATTATCAGTATCTGTTTTATTTTGACTTAGCGGATAGGATTATAAGTGCCGATACTTGTCAAAATTTCAGATTCCCCTCAATTCTTTTTAACAATTACTGCAATTCTGACTTGATTTAGGGATTGGCATAACTAATGATAAGCACTCACTCGTCAAGTAACATTTTATTAATCAGAATAATAAATTTATTGAAAAATGGCAAATGTAAAAATCAAACCTTTAGCAGATCGAGTGTTGGTACAACCGGCAGCAGCTGAAGAAAAAACTTCATCAGGAATTATTATACCGGATACTGCCAAAGAGAAACCTCAAAAAGGTAGTGTCGTAGCAGTAGGACCCGGCAAAAAAGACGAACCCACAACGGTAAAAAAAGGTGATCAGGTTTTGTATGGAAAATATTCCGGTACAGAAATTAACATTGATGGTACCGATTACCTGATTATGCGTGAATCTGACATTCTGGCAATAGTCTGAGTGTACTTATTTCCATTCATTTACTAACCCTTAAAAAAAAGATAACAATGTCAAAAATTATTAGTTATAACACCGAAGCAAGAGATAATCTTAGAGCAGGTGTTGATGCCCTGGCAAATGCTGTTAAAGTTACTCTTGGACCCAAAGGTCGTAATGTAGTAATTGACAAAAAATTTGGTGCACCTGTTGTGACCAAAGACGGTGTTACCGTAGCCAAAGAAATTGAATTGGAAGATCCATTGGAAAATATGGGTGCACAATTAATTAAAGAAGTAGCATCAAAAACTTCAGATATTACCGGAGACGGAACCACAACTGCTACCGTTTTGGCTCAATCTATTGTAAAAGCCGGTATGAAAAGTGTTGCCGCAGGTGCCAATCCAATGGATTTGAAAAGAGGTATTGATAAAGCGGTAACCACCGCAATCAAAGAGCTTACAAAAATGTCGGAAATTATTGGAAACGACCAGGAAAAAATCAAACAGGTTGGTTCTATTTCCGCCAACAACGATAATGAAATCGGTACTTTAATAGCAGAAGCTATGGATAAAGTAGGCAAAGAAGGTGTAATTACCGTTGAAGAAGCCAAAGGAACCGATACTTACGTTGATGTAGTAGAAGGTATGCAATTCGACCGTGGTTATTTATCACCTTATTTTGTTACCGATCCGGATAATATGGTTGTGGATATGGATAACCCGATGATTCTTATTCACGATAAGAAAATATCGGCTATGAAGGATTTGTTGCCCGTATTGGAAAAAGTAGCTCAAAGCGGTGCACCTTTACTCATTATTGCCGAAGACCTTGAAGGAGAAGCTTTAGCCACATTGGTGGTTAATAAAATTCGTGGTACCCTTAAAGTTGCTGCAGTAAAAGCACCTGGTTTTGGCGATCGGAGAAAAGCCATGCTCGAAGATTTGGCTATTCTTACCGGTGGTACCGTCATTTCGGAAGAACGTGGTTTTAAACTTGAAAATGCCGATGTAAGTTATTTAGGTCGTGCCGAAAAAGTAAGCATCGACAAAGACAATACAACCATTGTAAACGGAGCCGGTAAAAAAGATGATATTACTGCCCGTATCAATCAGATAAAAACACAGATTGAAAAAACAACCAGCGATTATGATCGTGAAAAATTGCAAGAACGTCTTGCTAAATTATCAGGTGGTGTTGCTGTTTTATATGTTGGTGCTGCTACTGAAGTGGAAATGAAAGAAAAGAAAGACCGCGTTGATGATGCCTTGCATGCAACACGTGCTGCTGTTGAAGAAGGTATTGTTCCCGGTGGTGGAGTGGCCTATATCCGCTCTATCAAATCGTTGGATAAAGTAAAATATGTCAATGAAGATGAAAAAACCGGTATCAATATTGTCAGAAGGGCACTCGAAGAACCTTTGAGACAAATTGTAGAAAATGCAGGTATCGAAGGATCTATTGTAGTTCATAAAGTGATGGGAGGAAAAGACGATTATGGCTTTAATGCCCGTACTGAAGTATATGAAAATCTGAAAAAATCAGGTGTTATTGATCCTACGAAAGTAGCACGGGTTGCTTTGGAAAATGCATCTTCTATTGCAAGCATGATTCTGATTACCGAATGTGTAGTTGCTGATAATCCTGAAACGGAGAAAATGCCCCCAATGCCGGCAGGCGGAGGAATGGGTGGAATGATGTAATCCACACTGCATATAATCATAAAAAAAAGCTCTGCTAAACAGCAGGGCTTTTTTGTTATCCATTTAATATTCTTTCACTTCAATCTGGCTGCCTTGCATCCAGGTTTCGGTTCTGTTGGTATCACCATTTTCTTTAAACCAGGTGATTATACCACTTGTATTATCTTCAGACCAATATTGCTCATAACCCTTATAATCAATGGTCTTTTCCAAACTGCCGTCTTCCCGGTAGTATTTCCATATTCCCACTTTTTGTCCGTGTCTGAAATGCTCTTCTTCTTTTATATTTCCCGAATTATAAAAAATATGAAACACCGAATCAGGCTCACCCTCATGATAATAGGCTTCCAATAGTAAAATACCCTCATCCGAATACATCCGGTTTACACTGTCAAGCCAGGAATCTATTGAATCTTGTTTCCAGTACATCTCAAGATTAATCTGTCCGTTTTCGAAATACCGTTTTTGAGCACCTGATTTTATATCATCCTTAAAGAATACGATTTCCTTCAGTTTTCCATCTGGATACTGATAATGCCATTCTCCCTGACGCAAACCGGATTTATCCAATTGATTGAGTTTAGCCGGTTTTGGTTTTTTATGGCAGGAAATGGCAAGCATGGCCATCATGATACTCGTAGTTAATAGGGTAATACCGTATTTCATTTCTCTAAAATACGAAATACACTTAAACGAAAGAATACTTACGCATTCAGTTGTTTCAAACTATGCCGAATAGCTTCCAGTTTTTGGCGGCCGTCAGACAGTTTTTTGCGTTCGTTGGCCACAACTTTCTCGGGTGCATGGTTTACAAAATTTAAATTATTCAATTTGGCTTCTACCGATTTGATAAAGCCTTCGGCATATTTCAGCTCTTTTTCAAGACGTTCTTTTTCTTTGGCCGGATCAATTTTTAAATCTGCCACGAGAAAAAAATGCTGCCGCTTGACGATAAAGGTAAATGCTTGTTCAGGAGCTTTCTCTATGGCTTCGAAAGTTGAAAGTACGGCCAGTTTTTTAATGATTGCCTCAAAAGCCTCGAATGTGGCGTAATCCTTTGTTTGAACAAATAGTTTTAAGGTTTCTTTGGGCTTTATTTGTTGCTTATTTCTAATATCCCGGACTTTTGAAATGATTTCCCTGGCCATATCGCCTTGGTCCATGCTTCGTTCTTTGATGCTTGTTGCCTTGGGCCAGTGATTGATAACGATATCATCACCCGGTTTTCGATTGCGCAGCAAATGCCATATTTCTTCGGTAACGAAAGGCATAAAGGGATGCAACATACGCATCAGCTCTTCGAAAAAACAAATACTGCTTTCTAATGTTTCAGCATTGATTGGCTGTTCAAATCCGGGTTTTATCATTTCAAGATACCAGGAACAATAATCATCGCGTATAAAACTGTAGAGGCTCTTGAGTGCTTCCGATATCCGGTATTCGTTCATCAGTTTTTCTACTTTCTGTAGCATGTTTTGCAATCTGGCATCAAACCATTCGATAGCTGCCCGATCGGTATTTGAGCTTTCTTTATTGCTACTTGTCCATCCTTTCACAAGGCGTAAAGCATTCCATATTTTATTACAAAAGTTCCGGCCTTGAATGATTAAACCTTCATCGTATAGCAAATCGTTTCCGGCAGGTGAAGACAGCAACATACCCATGCGAACAGCATCGGCACCATATTGTTCAATCAAATCGAGCGGATCCGGACTGTTACCCAGGGATTTTGACATTTTCCGTCCTTGTTTATCGCGTACCATACCGGTAAAATAAACATGCTTGAAAGGTGCTTTTCCCCGGTATTCATATCCGGCAATAATCATTCTGGCAACCCAGAAAAATAAAATATCGGGTGCTGTTACCAGATTATTGGTAGGGTAGTAGTAATTAATATCGGCATTATCCGGATTACGGATGCCGTCAAAAACAGATATCGGCCACAACCAACTTGAAAACCAGGTATCCATCACATCTTCATCCTGTTTGATTTCAGTATTCTGATCATCCGGGAATTTTTCGGCAAAAAGTGCTTGTGCTTCAGAGGCGGTTTTGCAAACCACATAATGTCCTGCTTCGTTGTACCAGGCCGGTATGCGCTGACCCCACCATAATTGCCTGCTGATACACCAATCTCTTACATTTTCCATCCAATGACGATACGTATTGATAAATTTATGTGGGTGAAATTGAACGGTACCGTCATTAACATGCTTGAGAGCCGGCTTCGAAATTTCCTGCATATTCATAAACCATTGTTCAGACAGCCGTGGTTCAATCACGGCATTGGTTCGTTCTGAATAACCTACTTTGTTTACATAATCTTCAACTTTTACCAAATGCCCTCTTTGCTCAAGCTCCTTAATAATTTTTTTACGAACAACAAAACGGTCTTCACCTACATAAAACTGTGCCGCTTCACTCATCGTAGCATCTTCATTAATGGTGTCAATGACTTCAAGATGATGTTTCAAACCCAGCACATAATCATTAGGATCGTGTGCAGGAGTGACTTTCAGACAACCGGTTCCAAAGCTTATGTCAACATATTCATCTTCGATAATCGGTATTGAACGTTCTACCATGGGCACAATAGCTCTTTTACCTTTCAGATGTTCGAATCGTTCATCGTTTGGATTGATACAAATAGCCGTATCACCAAGTATGGTTTCTGGTCTTGTGGTTGCAATAGTCAGCCATTGATTATCGCTGCCATCAAGCTGATACCTTACATAATAAAGTTTTGATTGAAGCTCTTTGTGAATAACTTCTTCATCTGATAAAGCGGTCAAAGCTTTCGGATCCCAGTTTACCATGCGTTTACCTTTGTAAATATATCCTTTGTTGTAGAGGTCGATAAACACGTCAATGACCGATTCTGACATGGCATCTTCCATGGTGAAACGGGTACGTTGCCAGTCGCAGGATGCACCAAGCTTCTTGAGCTGTTGCAATATAATCCCTCCGTGTTTATGTGTCCATTCCCAGGCATGTTCCAAAAAAGCTTCCCGCTCAATGTCCCACTTTTTTATCCCTTGGGCAGCCAGTTTCTTTACCACTTTGGCTTCGGTAGCTATCGAGGCATGATCGGTTCCGGGAACCCAACAGGCATTTTTTCCATCTAAACGGGCTTTTCTGATGAGTATATCCTGAATGGTATTGTTCAGGATATGACCCATATGCAATACGCCAGTTACATTCGGTGGAGGGATAACAATGGTATAGGCTTCCCGTTAATCAGGTTCAGAATGAAAATATTGATGATCTGTCCAATGCTGATACCATTTGTCTTCAACAGTAGATGGATTATATTGCTTGCTAATCGGCATATTGGATTAATTAAAAAATGATGAGCAAAATTAAGGATTTATACGTGGATGAGTCAGCCCGGGCTAATGAATAACGAAGGAATATCGAAAGCCGGGATAAGATTTTCTATAATGGCTTTCTGATATAAAGTATGAATGGCCTTCCGTCCGGCATTTCCCAATCGAATGCTGTAATGGTTTACATACAATGCAATGTGCTGTTTCATCACCGATTCGTCCATCTCTTGTGCCAGACTGCGAATATATGACAGGGATAAATCAGGGTTGGCAAAAGCAAATTCAATACTCTGACGAAGCAATTTGTCAATCTTTAATTGTAATGTTTCAGGTATAAACCGTTTTACCGCAATACCTCCGAGTGGAATAGGCAAAGCAGTTTGCGATTCCCAGTATTCTCCCAAATCAATAATTTTTTTTAATCCTTTAGCAGCATAAGTAAAACGGTTTTCGTGAATAATTAAGCCTGCATTGACTTGTTCATCGAGCACTGCCTGTTCAATGTCTGAAAATAGCATAGTGCTTTTGTTTTGGGCCTTTGGGAAAGCAATACTCAAAAGTAAGTTTGCCGTGGTTAAAACACCGGGAATGGCTATTCTCAGCGGATTGATATTTTTATCCGAAGGGTTGATATTTTCTTTGGCAATCAATAAGGGGCCACATGCATTGCCCAGGGCCGAGCCTGCATCGAGCAGCTGATATTGAGCAACTACTTGTCCGAGTGCATGAAAACTGAGTTTTGAAATTTCTAAAGAGCCCTTCAATGCCAGTTGATTAAGGGTCTCAACATCTTCAACAACAGGCTCGAATTCAATATCTTCCGTATCGATACGATGATGTATCAGTGCATCAAAAATAAAGGTATCGTTTGGACAAGGAGAAAAACCTATTCGAAGTTTCATTATTTTTTATTTATATCAATTTCACCGGATAAAAACCGGTCAATCAAATCGGTGACGCTAAGCTCAAGCCTTTGAATAGCTTTTTTTGTTTTCCAGGCATTCCGGTCGCGAGTCGATACAAAATTTGAAACGGCTCTGATTTCAATAAATGGAATAC
>JAJRWN010000157.1 GCA_024276745.1 Bacteroidota bacterium | reverse complement strand
TTTTTTTTGTAAAAATAAGTATCTGCTGTAAATCATAATCTGACAATTACCCTCAAATTCAGTCTCCGCGAAGTCAAATGATTTTCAAAAGCATAGGTATTATTATAATTATCCTTTACCCAGATATGTGAAATTGTATTTTGAATACCGAGCAAATTAAATACTTCGAGACTGGCCCAGATAGAATGAAAATGCCGGAAAAAATTATTCGGAGTCAGTTCCCGGTCTGGATCCAGCAACAAAGCCGAGAAACCAATATCTACTCTACGGTATGGAGGTATTCTGGAGACATTCCTGAATTGAGGACTATTGGGAGGACCAAAAGGTAATCCCGAACCGAACAACATATTTAAATGCATTTTAAAATTTTCATTACCCGGGAAATAATCCTGAAACAGAATACCCACATTCACTCTTTGATCGGTAGGACGGGGAATATAGCCTCTCTCAACCCAATTGGTATCGGCATCATAATGATAATCGCCTTCGATATTTTCCTGGGTTTGCATAAGCGAAACATTGATCCAGGACTCGGCACCTTTTACAAATTCACCATTTAAGCGAACGTCAATCCCCGTGGCATATCCTTTCGACATATTTTTTCCATAATATCGAATTCTTACATCTTCCACATCGTAAGGAATTAAATCCCACATTTGTTTATAATAAGCTTCGCTAATCAGGCGAAAATCCCGGTTCCATGCTTTGAAGATAAAATCGCTACCCAATACAAAATGAATCGATTTTTGAGCGCGCACATCGGTATGAACAATACCTTGCAAATCCCTGAGTTCGCGATAAAAAGGTGCTTGCTGATATAAACCTGCCGAAGCTTTTAAGATTACATCGCGTTCCCAGGAAGGTTTGAAAGAAAATTGAGCCCGTGGGCTAAGTAGCCATTCTTTATTCAAATCCCAATATTGAAATCGTGCACCGGCTGTCAGATTCATATCGGATAAACTGTCGGGGCCAATGACCCAGGTATCCTGAAAATAACCTGAATATCGATTCGACATCAAATTATTTTTACTTTTCATTACAGACCAGATATTGACGGCAGTAGTATCGTAAGGCAGCGAATAAAAAGCAGAGTCGATACGTTCCCATTCATTGAGTTTGTCGCTGATGCTTTCATTTTGATACTTCAGACCCCATTCAAGAAAATGATTGCCTTTATACAAGTATCCTTTGTGGGCTATATTTGAAACCAGTGCATCCAGATAATTCCGGCCATAGTTTTGAAAGGTGCCGTATCCCAATCCAAAAACCCTTTGCCCAAAATCTTTCTGACCCAGATTATTTTCAACCTGGTATAAAAAATAATCACCGATAATATCAAAGGTTTCGGTTTCAAGTGAATGATATGCAGATGCCATAAATTTTAATCGAAGTTTATTGCTATCGGCAGCATAGGTTGCCGACAAACCGCCCATATAATTACTGAATTTGTCCAGTTCCTGACCATCAAAAAATACTTCAAGTTGTTTTACATTATCTACTGTTCCAATAGAGCTGATGCGGCTTTCCGGTACAAAACGATAGCTATTATAAGCCATATTTCCGATGGCCTGAAATTCAAGAGAAGGAGTGGCTCTGAAAATGATAAGTGCTTGTGCATCGGTAAAGGAGGGTTTGTATTCGCCTTTGGTATTCAGGCTATTGAGCAAATATTGATTCGATTTTTGACGGAGCCCCAATAAATACATCCACCGGTAATTACGCGAACGGTTTTGTAGATTTAGAGATGCACCGAGCATACTTACTTCAGCAGCTACCTCAAGTGAATCGGGTCTTTTGTATTTTACATCAAGCACCGAGGACATTTTATCACCGTATTTGGCTTCAAATCCTCCGGAGGAGAAGGAGATGGAATTAACTAATTCGGGATTAATAAAACTAAGACCTTCCTGCTGGCCTGACCGGATCAGCTGGGGACGGTAAATTTCAAAATCGTTGACATAAATCAGATTTTCATCAAAATTACCACCCCGTACCGAATACTGTGAGCTTAATTCACCACCGGCAGAACTAACGCCCAGGCCGATGGTTTTCAGAATACTTTCAAAATTGTTTGAAGGTAATGGGATGGATTGAACTTTCTTAGGATCAAGGGTAAAAACACTGATTTGATTGCGGTCTATTTCAGATTGTATAATGACTTCAGGTAGTTTTGTCGCTTTCTTTTTCAGGGTAACGATATAACGTAAGGTATCCCCTTCGCTAACGCTTACCGATTGATAAAACGGTTGAAAACCAACGAAAGAAAAAAACAAGGTAAAATCACGATTTGCCGGAATTTCGAGTATAAAATTTCCATGATCATCGGTAGAGGTTCCATAAGCAGGGTTTTCGGCTAAACCCAGATTTACAAAAGATATAGCTTTGCCCCGGTGGTTTTGTACTTTTCCGCTTATCCATCCGGTTTGCTGTGCCGTTAAAGCACAGGAAAAGAAAGCCAATATAAATATAGAACATACGGTTTTTAGCATATCGGCAGGGTAACGGTTTAGTGGTCAGTAAGATTATCTGAAGATAATTCTTTCAAAGTTTTTATCATTTTAACAGCATCAGCGGCTTTAAAGATACTGCTGCCGGCAACTAATACATCGGCACCCGCATCAAGTAATTTTCTGGCATTAGCGGCATCCACGCCTCCATCAACTTCTATCAAAGTCTCATGATGATTAACATCAAGCATGGCTTTAAGCTGTTTTACCTTTTCAAAAGTACCGGATTTAAAAGATTGACCTCCAAAACCCGGATTTACCGACATAATCAAAATCATATCGGCCTGCATAAGCACATGCTGAACCCTGCTGAGAGGGGTATCGGGATTTAGCGCAATGCCTGCTTTCATGCCGGCATCATGTATGTGGTTTATATCTTCTTCAAGATTTAAACTGGCTTCGGCATGAATGGAAAGTGAATATGCACCCGCATCGGCAAAGCGTTGAATCCATAGTGCCGGTTGCTCAAACATGATGTGAACATCAAGTGGCAATGTACTATTTAATCTGATGGCTTTTAATGCAGGAAAACCCATTGAAATATTGGGAACAAAATGCCCGTCCATCACATCTACATGAATCCAATCTGCTTGAGAACGGTTGAGCATTTCAACAGCCCGGCCTAAATTAGAAAAATCTGCTGCAAGAATAGATGGTGCAATAAGATGATGATTCATGCTGCAAAAATACATTTCCCTGTTAAAACCTAAGGATGACGTTTTGAACGTATTTTTTTAACCAATTTTTGTATATCTTCAGGCGTGTCAACGGATATATTTCCTGATTGGGTTTCAGCCAAATAAATCGTATACCCGTTTTCCATCCATCGCAATTGTTCCAGCTTTTCAATGTCTTCAAGTTTGCCCGGTTTTAGTTTTACCAATTGATGAAGCAGCTCAGTTTTATAGGCATACATACCGATATGTTCGAAATACCGGACTGCTTTCTTGCTGCGGGAAAAAGGTATGGGAGCCCGGCTAAAATACATGGCTCTGTGCTTGTTATCGAATACTACTTTTATATTATTTGGATTATGAATGACCGATGGCTCACTAATGGGCATACACAAAGTGGCCAAATCAATATTTTTTTTAGCGATCAAAGCCGCTAATAAATCAATTTGACCGGCTTTTATCAAGGGTTCGTCTCCCTGTATATTAATCACGGCATCAAAAGATTTTCCAAGCACATTCACCGCTTCATTGCATCGTTCCGTACCGGTTTTATGAGTATTTGCCGTTAAAATAGCTTTACCGCCAAAAGCAATAACACAATCAAAAATTTCTTCATGGTCGGTAGCCACATATAAGGCATTTAATAAAGTAGATTCGCTTGCTCCTTTATACACCCATTCAATCATCGGATGCCTGTTGATCAATGCCAGGGGTTTGCCCGGAAAACGGGACGATGCATATCGGGCAGGTATGATACCGAGAATTTTCAAAGGAATTTATTTTGAAAACGAAACTAAGCTTATTTCCTGAATTTCAAACTAATGTAAAAACATTCATTTTAAACCTATTCCCTCTTTTCAATTTCATTGTATGGAATTGCTTAAGTTTGATTTCGATTTGAAAGAAATCGAGGGTAAAAGACTAAAGCCCTTTGCTTTCCCTTAATCATTTCATACGTAATCATTTTCCGGGTAATGTTAAAAAATCAGCCTCGCTTATGCAATGTATATTTTCTTGTTTATGAATAGTATTATACAATTTTTAATAGCGCCTTACCGGACAGCCGAAACCGGTATGATTCTCCTCGAAATGGCTGCTGCTTTATTGGGTATCGCCAGTGTCTGGTTTTCACGAAAAGAAAATATTCTGGTTTTTCCCTCAGGTATCATCAGTACAGGCATTTATGTCTATCTGCTTAATATCTATGAACTGCGTGGCGACATGGTGATCAACGCTTATTTCTTTGTAATGAGCATTTACGGATGGTATAACTGGTCGAGAAAAACCGATGAAAAGACGGCAAGGATAAAAATCAGCCGCACAAACTTAAAGGAAAAGCTAATTGGTTTCATCATCTTTATTGCCGGTCTTGTCTTTGTCTATTATGCTTATAAAATATTTGGCACAGATATCACTTACATCACCTATACCGATTCTTTTACCACCGCGGTTTTCTTTGTTGCCATGTGGTATATGGCTTTGAAAAAAATTGAAAACTGGACCCTTTGGATTGCCGGCAACTTAGTGTCTGTTCCTTTATATCTGGTAAAAGGTCTTGGATTCACCGCTATTCAATACAGTGTTTTTTTAGTGCTTGCCATTTCAGGTTATTTAGAATGGAGAAGAAGATTAAAAAAGCAGCAGGCAAGCCTTTGAAACAGATCGATTCTTCAGCGATTAATAAAAAAAATATTTTCTTACAGTATTTTTTATCCAAGTGATTATTGCATGGTTTTCTGCAAAACGACAGACTTAAGATTGGACATTTTCAACAAGTATGGAGCCATAAACGACCAATAGCTCTATAAAAATGCTTAGCTTTACATCCCGTACCGAACACAAGAATCATCATGAGTAAATATATATTCGTTACGGGCGGTGTGACTTCTTCATTAGGTAAAGGCATCGTATCGGCTTCATTAGGCAAGCTCTTAAGCGCAAGAGGCTATTCCGTTACCATTCAAAAATTCGATCCTTATATTAATGTTGACCCCGGCACGCTGAATCCCTACGAACATGGTGAATGCTACGTAACCGAAGATGGTGCCGAAACAGATCTTGACCTTGGACATTACGAACGATTTCTCAATCAACCCATGTCGAAGCGCAACAATGTGACTACCGGCAAAGTCTATCAAACGGTTATCAATAAAGAACGCGAAGGAGCCTATCTGGGTAAAACCGTACAGGTGGTGCCTCATATAACCGATGAAATTCAGCGCAGAATGGTTCTTCTGGGCGAAGATGATGCCTACGATATTATTATTACTGAAATTGGCGGTACGGTCGGTGACATCGAATCGCAACCCTTTTTGGAAGCATTCAGACAACTGCGCTGGAAACTGGGCAAATCAAACTGCATCAATATTCATCTTACTTTAATTCCTTATCTCGAAACCAGTGGTGAGCTGAAAACAAAACCTACCCAACACTCGGTAAAAGAATTACTCGAAAATGGAATCCAGCCCGATATATTGGTTTGCAGAACGCATTACCCGCTGACCAAAGACGTAAAAAGGAAAATAGCTCTTTTTTGCAATGTAAAAATCAATGCCGTTATTGAAGCGATAGATTTACCGAATATTTATGAAGTGCCACTGGTATTGCACAAAGAAGAACTAGACAAAATTGTATTGAATAAATTAAAATTATCCGGTGGAAAAGAACCGGATTTACACGATTGGAAAGCATTTATCAAGCGCATTACGAATCCAAAATCAAGTGTTGAAATAGGTTTAATCGGTAAATATATTGAACTTCATGATGCCTATAAATCCATACTGGAATCTTTTATTCATGCCGGAGCCGTGAATGAATGTCAAGTCAATATCCGTTATATACAATCTGATAATTTAGATGAAAGGAATGCAGTAGAATATCTGGACAATCTGGATGCAGTATTGGTAGCTCCCGGCTTTGGATTTCGAGGGGTGGAAGGTAAACTTGAAGCGGTACGCTATGTGAGAGAAAATAAGATACCTTTTTTCGGGATATGTCTGGGCATGCAATGTGCCGTTGTTGAAATTGCAAGGCATATTTTAGAACTTAAAGATGCCAATTCAACCGAAATGGACCGGAACACGCCTCATCCCGTAATCAGTCTGATGGAAGAACAGAAAACAATTATAAAAAAAGGTGGTACCATGCGATTAGGAGCCTATCAGTGCACCCTCAAAAAAGAATCGAAAGTGGCGGCTATATATCAAAGCAATCAAGTGAGCGAAAGACACCGGCACCGCTATGAGTTTAACAACGATTATTTATCACAATTTGAGCAGAACGGATTGATTGCAACAGGAATAAATCCGGGAAGTAAACTGGTTGAAATCATGGAATTAAAAAATCATCCCTGGTTTATAGGCGTTCAATTTCATCCTGAATTGAAAAGCACCGTGGCCAATCCTCATCCACTCTTTGTGAGTTTTGTGAAAGCAGCTATGAACTATAGAAAGGCCAAGACAGCAAAAAAGAAAAACAAGCCCGGTAAATTGCTGTCTAATGTTTAATTTTGCAAGCACTTTTTAAGATTACTCAATCATAATTTATTGCATGGACAGGAATACCGTAACCGGATTTATACTGATTTTCGCACTCGTCATTGTTTACTCTATATACAATCAACGCAAAACAGAATCGTACAATGAAGCCCAAAAACATATCCAGGATTCGATTGCCTATGTCGATTCAATCGCCAGAATTTCGGCTATAGAACAGCAAGATACTTCCAATGCAAAACCTCTAAGCCCGGTAATTGATACTCCAACGGAAAAGGATGAAGTAGCAGCAATCACTACTCCCGATGCCGATACCAGTGGTATGGGTGATTTTGCATCTCTTATGATAGGCGATACCGAAACCTATGCTTTCGAGAATGATATCATGAAAATCAAATTCTCCAATAAAGGAGCGACTATTTCGAGTATTGAATTAAAACATTATAAAACATTCAGCCAAGAACCCTTGATATTATTTAATCAGGGAAACAATAAACTGGGGCTTGCTTTTTACGATACCCATCGCAACTATATCCATACCGATTCTTTATATTTCAAACCACTGAACATCATCAACAAAGTAAGTGGTGACGATACGGTTGACCTTGTATTTCGTGCTGCTACAGACGCAAACAGCTATATCGAATTTAACTATCGCATTGCCGGCCAATCATCCATGATTGATTTTACGGTAAGTTTTCATAATATGAATACCCAGTTGTCTGACAAGCAACCCACCATTACCCTTAATTGGGCCACAAAACTAAATGTGCTGGAACGCGATATTAAAAGCGAACAAAAGCATTCGACCATTTATTACGGCATGCCCGATAACGATGTTGACTATCTGTCTGAATCGAAAGAATACAGCGGGAAAGATGCCAAGCAGATAAAATACGATTTAAAATGGATTTGCTTTAAACAAAAGTTTTTCAACACCACACTGATAAGCGACAAAGCTTTTAAATCTGGCCGGGTTGAAATGACGGCTCCCGACTCGGGCACTATTGCAAAGAATCTGAAAAGTACTTTATATCTTCCCTTTAACAACAAGGAAGATATAACTTATCCAATGCATTTGTATGTAGGTCCCAATGAATACTATACTTTAAAAAAATTAGATATTGGGCTTGACAGGATTATACCGATGGGTTCGTCAATACTTGGTTTTATTAATAAAAAATTCATACTTCCGGTATTTACCTTTTTTGAAAGATTTACCGGTAACTATGGATTAATCATCCTCTTGCTTTCCATTTTCATCAAACTGATATTAACACCGCTGACTTTCAAATCCTACAAATCGCAAGCAAAAATGCGTGTGATAAAACCTGAAGTAGATGCACTGAAAGCCAAATACAAAGGTGATCAGCAAAAGTTCCAGATGGAACAGATGAAGCTCTATCGAAAAGCAGGTGTAAATGTACTTGGAGGCTGTCTGCCCATGTTGTTGCAGTTTCCAATACTAATATCCATGTATCGTTTTTTTCCGGGTGCTTTTAATTTGAGACAGGAAAGTTTTTTATGGGTTACTGATTTTACAACCTATGATTCGATATATAATTTTGGAACTTCATTACCATTCTATGGCGATCACATTAGTTTGTTTACTATTCTGATGACGATATCTTCCATCTTATATGCCCGGATGAACAGTCAATTGACCGGAGCAACCGGACAAATGAAAATGTTCCAGTATTTCTTCCCCATCATGCTTTTATTTATTTTCAACAGCTTTTCGGCCGCTTTAACTTACTATTATTTCTTATACAATATTCTTACTTTCGGTCAAACCTGGTTTATACAGCAGTTTGTGATAAACGAAGCGACTATCAGAGCCCAGATGGAACAAAATAAAACCAAGCCTAAGAAATTAGGTCGCTTAGCTAAGCTTCAAAAAAGAATGGAAGATGTACAAAGGCAACAAAACCAAAACAAAAAGAGGAAATAGGCATTAAATGTAGGCTTCATTGAGTATTAGTTTGCAGCATTCTGCCGAATTATATACCTTTAGAGTTTTACTTTACCTTACATTAATATACAACAAAATCTTTGATTATGAGAAAACGCATACTCTTTGTGATGGGTGTTTGTTTGCCTTTATTAACCTGGGGACAATATTCACCAAATTTTGAAATCAGAAGTATTCAAAAATCTTCTGAAGCACTACCCTACCATTTACCCATTGAACAAGCGCAAACCGGAAATACGGCATCGCCTCAGTATCATGGAAGCATTCGCAGTGGTGTCAGTGGTACAGTTTTGGGCACTACCACCTATGATTTACAAACCAATTCGGCCACACCGGGACGTATTGTTCAAGGTCCTAACGGTACTTTATCGGTAACCTGGACCGGTTCAACTTTACTCTCAGGCGGATGGCCCGACAGAGGTACTTTTTACGTATATTTCGATGGTACAAGCTGGTCGGCAGCACCCAGTTCGGCTATTGAAAGCATCAGAACCGGATGGCCTGCCAATATGCTACTCAGTGATGGAAATGGAGGAATGAAAGAATTTATCGTTTCTCACGACCCAAGTGCTTCGGCCTATAATCTGGTATTTATGAACAGGGCAAGTGCCGGTACCGGTGCATGGACAAGCAACTCAGCACCAAGTTTTAAAGGTATCTGGCCCAGAGCGGCTGCCGGTGGAGCCAATGGTGCTACCATACACCTGATTAATGCCAATGCTTGTAATGGAGGTTGCAATAATTATACACTCTACTCACGTTCACTCGATGGCGGAACAAGCTGGGACATACAGCAAATGAAACTTCCCGGTATCGATACGGCCAATTGTTATAATGCCATGGGAGGTGATGCTTATGCCATTACAGCCAGAGGAAATACGGTTGCCGTAGTGACCGGAAACAGTAATAATACTTTGAGGATGTGGAAATCTACCGACAATGGAAGCACCTGGACTTCAAAGGTAGTTATGACGCTACCCCTTTGTGGATTTGACGGAACCAGTATTACCGACACCATGCCTGTCGATGGCGTTGCCGACACTTTATATACTAATGACGGAGCTTATGACCTGGTAATCGATAATCAGGGAATGGTTCATGTATGGTTTGGATTAACCCGGATTCTTGATACCGACCCAGCTGCCGGTTGGTCGTTCTTTCCAGGTACCAACGGTCTGTTGTACTGGAATGAAAGCATGGGTTCCGATAACCTGATGACCGTAGGCTATTGTCCTGATATCGATAATGACGGAACACTAGCCGGTATTGGTGCCGATTTGCCTAATTATGGGGTTGGTTTAGCCTCTATGCCTGCTGCCGCTATCGATACAGCCACCGGAAATATTTATTTGGTTTATGTGTCTCCGGTAGAAAATACCGATTATTTCAACGATCCCAGCGATCCTTCCGCTCAATCATTTCGCGATTTATTCGGTATCTATTCTACGGATGGAGGTGCTACCTGGAGCGATCCTGCCAATCTGACCAATACTGCCGTAGATTATAAAGAAAGTGTTTTCCCTTCAGTAGCTAAAATTGCCGATGGTAAAGTGCATGTCGTTTGGCAGCGTGACGATGAACCCGGTCATTCACTCGAAAATACTAATCCTGATCCGGTTACTATCAACGATATTGTTTACTATGCTTTTAATTATTCCGATTTTATCCCTGATACCACTACCATAGGAATCGGAAGTATTGCCGCAGCAAATATCAATTTCTATCCAAATCCTAACCATGGTACGTTTACAGCAGATTTAAGCAACCTATCTTCTAATGATTTACAAATTTCGATTGTAAATCTGGAAGGTCAGTTAATCAAAACCTGGAAAACTGCCAGTACATTGGTCACCATTGATCTGCACGATCAGGAAGCCGGTTTGTATTTAGTGGTTATAAAATCTGATGATCACGTACTGACGAACCGCGTTGTGGTGAATCACTAGAGATTTTGGAATATTAAATTTTTTCTACTCCTGCAGGGGTAGAAAAAAAGAAAAGCTCCTTTGTAGGAGCTTTTCTTTTTTTCTTTCTGTCGTTCACAAAGCCAGCAGAGTTTGTGAGTTTAATGACTTCACTCTATCATCAGCTTCCCAAAATAACTTTGATCTTCCGTTTGCCATTCTATCAAATACAAACCGTGAGGAGTACCGCTAAGGTCCAGGCTGATGGTGGAAGACGCCTGATTTGCATACTTCCGCTGCCAAAGCACCCTGCCACTAAAGTCATAGACTTTCAGGGTTGCCACGCCTTTTGTTACCGGCAGATGGAGAGTGAAGTATCCGGTGCTGGGGTTGGGCATAGCCCGAAGTTCATTATTTATTTCTATTTGAGCCATGCCGGAAGGCAAGGTAAAAGAAGAATCAAAATCGAAACGGTAAACATAAGGTGTTACTCCTAGCCCAAAGCAAGTATTTCTATTTGGACAAACGATTTCTTTGATTCGTATTTTTTTATGATTTGGCCCCCAAACCATATGCTGATAATGATGACCTCCATCTTTGGTGTATGTGACTTCACCATTATTATAAATGATGAATCCCGTATCCGGATCGAAAAAATGCAAATTGTTCTGCATCCAGAAACTTGCTTCACCCATATTTATAGGAGGTGCATAAAAACTACTATCACTAAATACAGTATCATGAGTTACCCAGTTATCATTGGTCTCAAGTAAATAATCTGCAAAAATGTAACCAGAACTATCATTAAACATTTGGATACCCGATGCACATGTCAATGTGATTAAATAATCTTTACAATTTGATCCATTAAGCGGACAGGAATGAATGTTAGTATATATTGGACAAAGTATGCCATCCATATCTGATGAAATAGCATAAACCAAATTTGATGGAGAAAGAACGGGTGATTGGCAGGTCAAAAAACCATTATCAATTCCCATTGAAAAAGATTTAAAACTGACCGCTCCATTGAATGAACGATAGAAATAACCATTGGTAGTAGCTAATATAATAGTGTCACGTGAATTGAATAAAATATCCTGTAGCATGCCGAAAGTACCTGGTATCTGCGTCCAATTCATACCCATATTTTGACTTTTGAGCAAATAGCCGAAACTGGTACCTACCAGGATAAAATCAGAATCAATATATGCAATTGCAGTATATAAATCATAAGTTTGTAGAGCAGGCATTGGTAAAACCTTCCATTGAATACCTCCATCTGTTGTCAGATATGCATTTTTCCAACCTACAACAATACCAGTATCTGCATTCAGAAATGATAGGTCGTTAAAACCCAATAGAGGTTGAAAATTAGGCGCTCCTTGTACTTTAAGTCGTATCCACTGAGAAGAAGCATTTTGTATGGAATTAAAAACAAAAAAAATGACAAGTATTAAATATCGATTAAAAAAACGCATAAGAATCATTTGACGAATTAAGGATTAATAACTAAAAATAAAGAACCTCTCTTAGATGGATTAGTAACAACGCTGTAAATACCGCTTTGAAGGTTTCTAATTTTAATTCTAATTGTATTATTGTCAATAATCTCCCAGTTATCAATGAATATTTCTTTTCCGAGAATATTGAATACTTTTATCTGACGTATATCGAGCACATCCTTAAATCTAATGTTTAAAAACTGACCTTCAGATACAGGATTCGGATATATACTGAATGAATGATCTGCTTGTTTAAGTGATTCAAATCCGGTAACGGGAAAGCTTACTTTTAAATTAAACATTGATATATACCCACTCCATCTTGAAATATCATTCGGTAAATAAAATTGCATATATGCAGGATAACCAGGATTTCTTAAGGGAAAACCGGGAGTAAATAAAGTGCTATATTCTGGCGAATTCGTATAACCAACGATATATAATAAAGAATCATAGTAGGCAACATCTCTAACATTATCACTAATTAGTCCTCCAAAAAAAGTCGTCCATCTTTGCTCGCTTGTTTTTGAAAATAATCCTATAAAAACGTCAGGGTGTCTAAAGTAACCCTTTTTAATAGTTTTTTTTACAGAATCCTGATAATATGCATTTCCATATTCTTTCGTTCCAAAATAATTACCGCCTAAAGACTGTGATTCCCCAGCGATAATTAATGAGGTATCATTGATAAATTTAACAACCATGCAATAATCAGCATATTTTCCTCCAAAATAGGTAGCCCATAATTGAGTTCCATTTAAATTAAATTTAGCAATAATGCCATCAGTGCTTGTATCAATGCTTTTATAATTTGGTTCAAAATAACTTTGTTGAGAGCTTGCATCTTTAAGCATAGCTAATCCACTATCTGAAAGTGTGTAACCGCATGTATAAATTATACCAGTTGGGCTAATGCATAACTTTCTAAGATTATCTTCTTTATTGCCACCAAAATAAGTTGACCATTTAATATCAAACAATGCGTTCCCTTTAGGTCCTATTTCTATTAAAAAACCATCACTATTACCTCCACCGTAGTTTCCTCCATTTTGGAAAGATGTTAATGTATCTATGATATTGAAAAATGTATCTGTAGTTGTATCTTTAACATCTCCGCAAAGAATCAAATTCCTATTATAATATGCTATATCAAATGGCATTGTTATACCAAAACAACCTCCAATTCTCGTTGACCATTGCAATATACAATCATTATTAAACCAAAGAACAAATCCAGTTTGTGGGTTACTATTTCCTTGATAGTAATTTGTTCCTCCTAAAGGAATTGTAGGAAAATATGCTTTAGTAGTATAACCGCAAATATAAATATTGCCTCCAACTCCAGAAGTTATCGCATTATACCTCTCCTCACCACTTCCCGAGTTACCATATTTCGTTGACCAATCTAGCGATGCATTAAACTTATTTATTCTTAAAATGAATCCATTACCAGTGTTTGAGTGATATTTGTTCCCGCTATAATAAATCGGAAAATTGGAACTCCTTGTATTTCCAACAATATAAACATAATTATTTCCGGGAAGTGTTAAATCTATCGCATTATCATGACGGTTACCTCCAATTTCAGATGCATTCTGCAAATTATGCATACTATCAAATTTTGCATAAAATACATCACCATTATAAAGATTTGCAGTTGAATTACCTTTAGTAATAGGAAAGTTTGGGCTATTTGTTTGTCCACATACATACAAGTTACCATCTGAGTCCGTTCCGGCACTATTAACCCAATCACTATATTTTCCTCCAAAATAAGTACTCCATAACAAATTATCACTACTATTACCAAGAACTGGCATAGTTGGAAGGTTTATCTCCATATACAAAGTATCGCTTCCGGTATAATTTGCTGTTGAAAAGCTAATGATATTGCCTGCTTTGGTATAGCTCACACTTACAGAATTGCTGTCGTACCAGGCATTGGGTATCGGATAAAGTACTTCGCCCAGGCCGGTATAAACATGCAGGTTGCCGGCCGTGTCTATTTGCATGCTATCCTGGCCTACAAACTCAATATCTATGGTTTCGGGCATGCGCTCCGGATTCAGGGCAAACAACATACTGTAGCCGGATAGGGTGCTGTTGTATTCCACGGAAATACCACTGTACAACTCTTGTATTTTTATGCCCGAAAAGGCATATACCTGGGTCAGCCCGTTAGGGCATTGTGGCAAATAATAATTATAGAAAAAAGAAGAAGAATCTTGCGGTGTAATACTCAATCCGTTGTGGCTGTTCATAAAGTTGCCGTTGATTCGCCATAGTGTGTCGGTAGTGGAGGTGTCGTCATCCACCTTACTGTAAACCACATCAAATCCATTGGTAGAAAAATAAGTGCTTAGCGGGCCGCTGTTTACATAATATTCCTGTTCAGGTATCAGGTTTCCCTGTATATCTGCCAATTGGCCTTTGTTTTCAATAAAACGGTAATCTGCCGGATTTTGCGAATACATTACAATAGATAC
>JAJRWN010000156.1 GCA_024276745.1 Bacteroidota bacterium | reverse complement strand
TTGAATTGGATCTGAATGCTGCAGAAAAAGCATTAATGGATACCAGTGCCGGCCATGTGCGTGATGTCTTGGCGGTTCTCGATAAAATGAATGTATTGGCATAGTTAATAAAGGTAAAATAGGAAATTAAGAGCCGGGCATATTTGTCCGGCTCTTATTGTATCTTAATTAATCTTTACGGCTTTCATCAAAATATCAATTTTTTGTTCTAATTCATTAATTCGTTCTTCCTGACTATAAATAAGTTTGTCTTTTTTATCCTCTTTCTCATTTAAAGTTTTTATCATCTCCTGCTGCTCCTGCACTGCTTTCACCAATGGTACCACAAATTGTGCATAACTAACGCTATACATTCCCAAATCGTCTTTTGCTTTTTTCACCCCGCTAAAATTATAATTGACTTCTTGGGCGGCTTGTTCCACTTCCTGAGCTATAAAACCGGTCATTTGTTTGTTTTCTATATCGTATTTGCCTTCCCAATTACTCTCCTCTTTACCTTTTTCACCTTCTTTTATCATTTCGTTCATTTTGTGTATATCCAAATTATAAGTAACCGGACGCAAGCGGGTAATAAAATCCAATCCGGGCACATTCTCTTTGATGTTTCGTTTGATACGCTGGTCGCTGTAAGTACTCCACGTTACCTGCCCGCCTATCCAACTAACACTAGTGTTACCTATTTCTATCCGGTTGCTTACATTACTTATAGCTCCCGAAAGGTAACCAATACAGGTAGTGTTGTTTAAATTGTTTGTTATAAAATAGGCAAAATCCCCCAAAGCGGTATTAGAAGACCCAGTGGTGTTGGAAGATAATGCATAATATCCCGAAGCGGTATTTTTATTCCCCGTGGTGTTAGCATACAAAGCTCGATATCCGTTGGCTGTATTGCCATATCCGGTAGTGTTATTATACAAAGCTTGATACCCATTGGCTGTATTGTAAAATCCGGTAGTGTTAACCATCAAAGCATACATTCCGTTGGCTGTATTGTTATATCCGGTAGTGTTACGATTCAAAGCTTGAAATCCATTGGCTGTATTGTTATATCCGGTAGTGTTAACCATCAAAGCTTCATTTCCGTTAGCTACATTTCGATTTCCTGTAGTGTTAGCATTCAAAGCATACATTCCGTTAGCTACATTTCGATTTCCTGTAGTGTTAGCATTCAAAGCATACATTCCGTTGGCTGAATTGCCATATCCGGTCGTGTTAGCATACAAAGTTTGCCATCCGTTGGCTACATTGCCATATCCGGTTGTGTTCGAATATAATGCATAATATCCCGAAGCGGTATTTTTATTCCCCGTGGTGTTAGCATACAAAGCTCGATATCCGTTGGCTGTATTGCCATATCCGCTAGTGTTAGCATACAAAGCTTGATACCCATTGGCTGTATTGTAATATCCAGTCGTGTTAGCATACAAAGCTTGAAACCCACTGGCTGTATTGTAAAATCCGGTCGTGTTATTATACAAAGCTTTTGAACCAATGGCTGAATTACCAGAGGCATGATAATAAAGCGTGGCTCCGCTTCCATTATTGAATAAAGCCGAATCACCTATGGCCACGAGATTACTACGGGTAGTATTACTTTTAAGTGCCTGATTGCCTATTGCAATGTTTGAGTATCCGGTGGTATTGGCATTGCCGCATAGGTTTCCGACAAAAATATTTGAATTAGTGCTCAAATCATCATTGCTCCCGGCCCCCATTCCGATAAATACGGAATTTCCGGTGTTCCGAAAATTCAAATGCCCTCCGTGTACGGATACCATGGGCTGAGAGCCCGAACCGCTTTCTACCGTTTTACTGCTGTCCACAAAAACGGTATTGCCCGATACCTGCCAATCGTTATCGCTACTTGAATCAGTAGCCGGGGTCCATGTCGTACCATTCCACTTCAGCACTTGCCCTGACAAGGGAGCTGTGCCGGATACCGCCCTTCCCTGCAAAGCACCAACACCGGGATTAGGATAGGTACCCGATAAATCACCACCGGCTGTCGTACTGTTGGTAATATCGTCCGATGCGTTTGTATCTCCGGTATTATTAAAAGTAGTACCACTTAACGATAGTCCTGTTCCTGCCGAATAAGTAGTATTATTATCTGTGCTGGAAACCGTAAAGTTTGGGTATGTACCACTAACAGTAGTAGCACCTGAACCGGTGATAGCAACTGTTTGGTCGGGAGCCGTATTGCTGAATGTAGTGCCACTCAGGTTTAGTCCCGTACCGGCTGAATAGGTTGTATTATCGTCTGATGCAGGTGCCCAGACCGAAGCATTCCATTTCAATACCTGTCCGTTTGCCGGAGCAGTTCCGGCTACATTTCTACCTTGAATGGCATCAACCGTAGGATTGGGATAGGTGCCTGACAGGTCACCACCGGCTGTGGTCGAATTGGTGATGTCATCCGAAGCATCGGTATCACCGGTATTGCTAATAGCGTTACCACTGATACTTATACCTGTACCTGCAGTATAAACGGTAACATTACCGGCTTCATTGGCATAGATGGCATAAGGAACACTCAGCAACTGCGTGGTACCCATATCAAGAAAACCCCCTCCATTATCAATTTCAACTTGAAGAAAACAAGCACTCGTACCCCATGGGATAGCTGCAAAGCTGCCTGATGTGGTCGTTCCTTCTCCAATATGGACTGAAAATAAGCCGTAATCATTGGTAGTGACAGCATGGGTTTCCTGAAAATCAACGGCCCCCAGGGCACTACCATCATGCACCGAAAAACGAACGGTCAGGGTTTGATTGTTGAGTAAATTACCACTGGCATCGCGAGCTACGGCCTGATAATTAATACTTTGTGGTGCCTGAGCAAATAAATAAAAGCTTGTATATAAGATACCAATTGTAAATGTAATTTTTTTCATAGCTATAAGATTTAGAATAAATAAAACGCGCTTATCTATAAAGGTATAGAAATATTATCAACAAGATAAAAATATAATTAATCATTTATAATGAGTAATTCCGGAGGGCTATTCTTTTTTCAAAATCTTCATTTTTGAATTCATGGCTGTAAAGCTCAGGATGACCCTCTCCGGTTTGGGATACGGATGTGGATAAAGTCTTTCATTAAATAGATGCAAATAGAAAATAAAAGGGAAAATAGGATTAATAAAAGAGCAAAAATAGTGGTCAGTAAAGCAAGGAAAGGATATTCAGTTTTGCAGGGGTAGTTAATGAAGGATAATCAGTTTTTGTGTATAGTGAGTTTTGTTAATAAGGCATTCTATGAAATATATGCCATTTTTTAAACGCAGATCTGATAAAATAAACTGCTTTCTACCCGGTTTTAGGGGATAAGTTTTCAATGTTCTTCCTGATATGGAAAGTATTTTTAATTCAGCCGGTTTTTGAAGTTTTTCAGAAAATTGTATCGAGATAAAGTCTTTAGCCGGAACGGGGTAAATCGTCATCGACTGATGAGCAAGATAAGTCGTATGAATACCGGTCATTACCGTATCCCCGGAAGATAGTATGGATAGTCCTCCACGTAATGAACCAATAAGCATTTCAAAATCTCCATCGTGGTTGATATCGGCCAAATCAATGGCAGATCTGTAAGATCGTAATGAATCGATTAATGTATTGCTTACGAGATGAAAATTTCCATTTAAATTACCTTCTATCGAATCATACATAAAGATTTTTCCTTTCTCGGAGCCTACAAATAAATTATATTCTTGATTGGGTCCATAGGGATAAAGAACGGGTGTACTAAATCCAAAGAACCCACCATCCCTGACATCTACAGCACCCCAGAAATTTGATACAAGTGTAAAATCCGGATTAGAAACAGTTCCTATATTTTTAAAATAAAATACAGTACCCTGCCGGCTGCCTGAAATTATATCGGGCAATCCGTCCCGGTTGACATCTACAATTTGTGGTTTACTGTATTCACCTACATTTAAGTTTTTATAGGATGAGTTTACATAACTGAAGAAGGGAGGATTAGTGGCACCGGCAGTATTTTCAAAATAAACAAAAGAACCGTCTATATTACCACAAAGCATATCTAAATCGCCATCTCCATCCATATCGCCAAAAGAAGGACTAAGTGCTCTTATTTCCAAAGCCGAAAAGTTTTGAAAGTCGCGTGTTACCAGCCGGTATTCCGGTGTGCCTGCTGTACCTGTATTTTCATATAGGCTAAGACCCCGGTTTAGGGTGTCTTCGCGATCGTAGCGATAACAGTTTCCTATCAATAAATCCATCTTGCCATCGGCATTATAATCGAAAAAAGCCGGTAGTGCGTTTTCACCTGCATCTATCGAACCCCGGATAAGGAAATGATCATTTTGGTATTGAAAAAGGTCGGTAGAATCGCTACTTGTATTTTTATAATACAACACATTTTCTACATTGGCAGAAGTATCAATCAATGGGTCGAGCATACAATAATTGATATTGAAAGAAGAAATCAGCATATCTTCTTTTTGATCATTATTAACATCCAAAATATAGGCGGCAGGAAATACCGGCATATCAACGGGTATATTATAAAGTGGGAATGAACTATCAACACTATTCATCACATCTTTATTGGTGATATTGTTATTATGCAGATATACCAGATTATCGAAAGATACATCACCAATCAGGGCTTCCATATCACCGTCTTTATCCTGATCGAAAAGGGTCATGGTAGAACCGGAATGTCGTGTGACAGTGTCTTCGGCCCAGCCGGTTATCCATTCTTTGCCTTGTCCTGAGCTGAAAGGCAGGTAGAAACAAGTTGAGTTTGAGTAGTTTAGGGTGATATAATTATTCCATAATGAACATTCACAAAATTCTCCCCAACAATTAGATTTTTTTATAAATAATAAACTATCGCATCCATAGCCCAATTCTTCTGAGCGGTTTTGGAAGTAGGCCACTGTTCCACCGAATTGTTCGAAAGTGATGATATCTAAATCGCCATCACCATCTACGTCAACAATAGCCGGTAAATTCACCGGATCTATATAGATATTGATATGATACTGTCCATCAGGATAAGTAAGCCTGTAATTTATAAATTGAAAATTTAAATGGTTTTGTGCATCATAATATCCTTTCCAGACCTGAAGTCCGGCACTACTGTAAGCAAACATATCCTGAATACCGTCACAATTATAGTCGCGCAGCAAAACAATATCATGCATTAAGGGAAAATTGTGTTCATATTCAGGTGCATAAGTATAATCAACAAGGCCGGGGCTTCCTCCATTTAAATAAGTATAAAAACGATTATCGGAAGCATCAAAAACCACCAAATCCTGAATACCGTCATAATTCAAATCGGCAGCCGAAAATTGAGGATTATTGAATCCACCGTTCCACGGATGGCTGAGTTGCCGGCCATTTTCATAAACTTTAATATGATCAAATGGGGTGAGCAGGGGCTGGGCTTGCAGAAATATTGTATCGAAGCCTGTAAACAAGAGCAGAACTACAATTACTGAATTTTTCATTGATGCTAACTTAATAGTGTTGAAACAAAATTACAGTATTAAAGGCTGTTTGAAGACAGTTTCTTATTCGCTCTGCATTTTCCTACTTTAGCAAAGTTCAATAAATTATTTATCCGGCCTATGAGAATTTATCGCGATTTAGCTGTTTTTGTTTTTTTGTGTTTTTATGCTGTTTTGTCTTTTGGGCAATCGAGTCAGTCTTTCGAATTTGATTTTAGAAAGGATTTGTTCAGGATTTATGATTTTAAGGCCGAAATAAACGAGGATAAGCAAGGGGATAATTTACTGATAAGTGCTTTAAACAAATCGGGCGATAAAGACTTACGCATTATTGGCGATTATACTTTTATCATTAACCGTATTGATACAGTAGTATTGCATTTTATTTCTGGGCAGGCATTTTTGCCGGTAAATGAAATAAAGCCAAGTTATCTGATCCGCTATGTTATTTTTGAATCTGATAGTGAAAATAATTTTCAAAGGATACAATATTCAAAAAGTCATCTGTTCAGTTTTCATGCCCGGGGCGAATCATATATAAGCCACCGGATACCTGAATGGCTTTCAATATTACCCCCTTTAATAGCCATCATCATGGCATTGCTTTTAAAAGAAGTAGTTTTTTCACTTTTTGGTGGTATATGGATTGGTTCCTTTATTCTTTATGGTTTCAAACCACTTTATTTTTTCAGATCTCTTTTTGATGTTATCGATACGCATATCATAAGGGCATTGTCTGATACAGGTCATCTTTCGGTTGTAATTTTTTCATTACTTATTGGAGGAATGGTGGCTATTATTTCTCGAAATGGAGGTATGGCCGGCATTGTTCAGCGTTTATCAAAATATGCCAATTCGGCACGCAATGCCCAGCTTATTACTTGGCTAATGGGTATTGCTATCTTTTTTGATGATTATGCCAATACGCTTATTGTAGGCAATACCATGCGCCCGGTAACAGACCGGTACCGGGTATCGCGCGAAAAACTGGCTTATCTGGTGGATAGCACTGCCGCTCCGGTAGCCGCTATTGCTTTTGTTACCACATGGATTGGTGCCGAACTGGGCTATATTGGTACTCAGGCTACCTCCTTGGGGATTCAGGAAAGTGCTTATTCTATTTTCTTCCATTCGCTGCAATATGCTTTTTATCCGGTGTTGACTATTGTTTTTATTTATTTGCTGATCCGGATGAAAAGAGATTTTGGCGGTATGTATCATGCTGAAATGCGTAGCCGGAAATCGGGTAATCTTTATGAAACACATCATACCCATTTAGGCGATGCACCAGTTGACAATTCTCTCAATGCATTAAATCCCATACCCGGAATATCTTACCGTTGGCAAAATGCTTTTTTCCCTATTCTTACCGTTATTCTGGTTACTATTTGTGGTTTGGCCATAACGGGATATGATGTTTCTATCTGGCATACTGATCAAGGTTTTTTTAAAAAAATCAGTGAAACCATTGGAATGGCCGATTCTTACCGGGCTTTGTTATGGGCTTCGCTCAGTGGTGTAATTGTAGCCATTGTTTTATCAGGCAGTAGCCATACCCTTTCTTTCCGGAACAGCATAGAATCTATGATTGACGGTTTTAAAACCATGATGCCGGCTATCATTATTTTAGTATTGGCCTGGTCGCTGGCAAGTGTTACCGAAACCTTGCATACTGCCGAATTTCTTACTTCTGCTTTGAGTGGTTCGGTGCATCCTTTGTTATTACCTATGATTATTTTTCTTTTGGCAGGTCTTATCAGTTTTTCTACCGGATCGAGTTGGAGTACCATGGCTATTTTATATCCCATTGCCTTACCGACAACCTGGGTATTGAGCCAGCAAACTGGTTTATCGCCTGATACGTCTATACATTTGCTCTATAATGTAACAGCCGTTGTGTTGGCAGGTTCTGTTTTTGGCGATCATTGTTCTCCTATTTCAGATACTACTGTAATGAGTTCGCTGGCCAGCAGTTGTAATCATATCGACCATGTGAGTACTCAATTGCCTTATGCCAT
>JAJRWN010000155.1 GCA_024276745.1 Bacteroidota bacterium | reverse complement strand
GTGCCACCTTAGACGAACGGGTTATAGCCTGGGAAGAAGGTTCTTATCAAAAACTGGAGGTGTTTAAAATCAATCATGTTGCTGGGATAAAAACCATGGGAGGTGATTTTTTATTCATCAAGAAAGGAAACAAAACCATTATTCATTCTACGCTTAATTATTCCATGAAAAATAGTTTATGGGGATTCATGAACAGAATAATGGGAAAGAAAAAATTTGCCAAAGTATGGAAGTCGGTGCTTGCCGGTTATAAATATCATATCGAAACCGGGGAAGAAGTAACCGAACAAACCAGGCTTGACCTCAGTGAGGTAAGTTTAATTGATATTGTTATTCAATAATAAAAAAAAACAATCAAGATGAAAAAAAATGTAGGTAAAACAGATCGTTTAATCCGAGTTGTTCTCGGTTTTGGAATTGTGGCTTATGGCATAAGCACCCATTCGTGGTGGGGTATTCTTGGCATTGCAATCATTATTCCTGCTTTAATCGCTTCAGACCCGCTTTATACGGTTTTAGGAATTGATACCAAGAAAAACAGTTAGCAAAAGACCGGATACCGATTAATGCACAAACTTCATAAAACGCTCCCATCTGATTTTATTAAAAAATCCTTTTGCATTTTTATCCCAGCTAAACCATACAAACCAGGCTTTTCCAACAATATGGTCTTCGGGAACAAAACCCCAAAAACGAGAATCTTGTGAATTATGCCTGTTATCACCCATCATAAAATAATAATTAAAGCGAAAAGTGTATTGGGTACTTTGTTTGCCATTGATATATAATTTGCCATCTTTTATTTGCAAACTATTGTGTTCATAAACCTGAATAATCCGTTTATAAAAGTATAGGTTTCTGGGGTTCAGTGTAATGGTTTCTCCGGCTTTGGGAATAAATACCGGACCGTAATTATCCAAATCCCAGGGATACTCGTCATATTTGTTTGGGAAAAGTATAGAGTACCGGTAAACCGGTTCCTTTTCACCAATAATTTTGTGCACATCCGTTACAAAATCCAATTGTTTAATGGATTCCACAATATCCTCAGGCATGTGGATTACATATACAAAACCATTTGTATTGTGAGGTGCGTTCAACATTCTGATATTACTTTCATCGATATGCCATTTTCTTAAAAATTCCTGACTTAACTGATGGCTTACCGTCACCCGGTACGACCATTGCATGTGGGGTGGTTTATAGGCTTCTTCATCATTAATCATCAGGGTACCCTGCCTTACTTCCAGTTTATCACCGGCCACCGCAACACATCGTTTCACATAATTTTCTTCTTTATCAACCGGCCGGATAATTAATTGATCTCTTCGATAGGTATTACCCAGCCGTTTCAAGGTATAATAACTTTGGTTTTGTTGCATGGATACAACGGTATCTCCTTCGGGGAAATTAAAAACAACAATATCGTTACGATGTACTTTTTGCAAACCGGGAAAACGGAAATAGGGTAGGCTGATGCCGTCCCAATAAGCTTTTGTTTTAATCACCGGCATAGTATGATGAGCCAAAGGAAAGGCTATAGGAGTGATGGGGAAACGGGCACCAAAATGAAACTTACTTACAAAAAGATGATCGCCAATCATCATGGTACTTTCCATGGATGAAGTTGGTATTTTATAAGCTTCCACAAAAAATGTCCGGATAAAAGTAGCGGCAATCAATGCAAAAATAATGGCATCGGCCCATTCTCTCCATGCAGAACGGGCTTGACCGGCATATATATTACTGCTTGATCCTTCGTAAACGGTATCATTACTGAAACCCATATAAGGTAAGTATATAAAAGGGATAAGCATGGCCATGGTTTGAGCACCCAATCCACCTTTACCGAATGATTTGCATAGTTCAACGAAAATAATAAATGGCATTACCAGATTTACAATTGGCAGAAAGACCCAAAACATCCACCATTTGGGTTTATCTATGATCTGCAAACAGATATAGTAGTTATAGAATGGGACTAATGCTTTCCATCCGCTTTCGCCTGCTTTCTCAAATAGTTTATAAAGCCCTACATGAATAAAGATAAACATGATGGCGAAAACGGAATAATAAATACTTGCTATACCTGCATTCATATTTTTTCAATTTTAATGAAGATTCAAAACATCCTTCATAGTGTAAAATCCTTTTTTATCAATCAACCAGTTGGCAGCCATGACAGCACCTTTTGCAAATGCCTGCCTCGATAATGCCGTATGTTTCAGGGTTATACGTTCATCAGTATTGCCGTATTCAACCTCATGAATACCGGTTATATCACCCACGCGCTCCGACAAAATTACCAATTCATCCTTCACGGAAGAGTTCTTATTGATCCAATTTTGTTTTCGTTTAAGGTTTTTTATGATATCGTTGGCCAGGGTAATGGCTGATCCGCTTGGTGCATCTTGTTTTTGTGTATGATGTATTTCTTTTAAATGTACATCATAATCAGGCTGAGCATCCATGAGTTGAGCTAATTTCCGGTTTAGAAAAAAGAATAAATTCATACCAATGCTGAAATTAGAAGCATATAAAAAACCATGTTTTTCCTGATTAGCTTTTTGTATTAAAACATTCAGTTTTTCAGTCCATCCTGTGGTACCACTTACCACCGGTGTATTGGATTCAAAGCATTTCAAAATATTTTTTTCGGCTGCTCCGGGCACACTAAACTCTATGGCTGCATCAACACCGTTAAAGTCGCTGGTGCTAGGTGTATTGTCTTTGGCCCATACAAGGCTATGCTCAGGATGCCGTTGAATAAGCTGTTCAAGCATTTTGCCCATTTTTCCATATCCGATGATAGCGAAATTTGCCATAGGGGAAATTTAAAAAATTAATGATAAATGCATACCCATAAAAAACTGTTCATTGATATTGTTCTGGTAAAACAACGGTATAGCTTGTAAACTCAGATCATCGCTGATATCGAAATGATAAAGATGAGCATCAACCAAAGCATCGATAATACTGAGGGCATAGATTGCTCCAGTTGCCAGATAGCTAATATCGCGGTAGTCTTTAAACGTTTTGGCATATATAAGTAAATTTCCATCCGAGATATAATTTAAACCTGAGTCGAAAGGATCTATGCTTAATGGGTCATTATCTGTACGCAAGCGATAGGCGTCACTGTAAGTATAATAATTTCTCGTATTGATGGTGATAGCGGCAATACCTGCACCGAGTGCTGCGTAAACGATAGGCAGCTTCCAGTATTTTCTGTTGTATATCTGTCCCAGTCCCGGCATCAGGGCGGCATACCAACCTGCTTTTAAGGGACTGTGCTCGTTTTTTTTGATTTTTGAAAAGGCATAGGCATCAAAAATGTTCATGCCATAAAAAAACAAGGTTCCGTAAGCTGCCAAATGATACAATTGTTTATTTTTTCTGCTAATGCGGAGCAAATCTGCAGTAGTTATTTGTGTAAATGGATCAATCGTGGTGCTGTCTTTATCGAGGCGCAATAGCTGTGCATCATGATAGCTTTGATAGGTCTTTCGCTGTATCACCGATAAGCTTAGTCCGGAAGTAATTATCCCTGCATATACCGGTGTCTTCCATTTTTGATGATTTTCCCATTGGCCCCATCCCGGCAAGAGAGCTGCATGCAGGGAGTGTTGTTTACTGATTTGCTCCAAATCCAACGAATCTGATAAGTCTTTTTGATTCTGTGCCTGTAGCACCGGAATCCATATAAAGACTGACAGGAATAAGAAAAGAAAAATTAGTCTATTAAAGTGTTCATTCATTGTTTGCGAGCAAGTCAATAATCCGGTTCAAATCATCATCGGTAAACCAAGAGATGATAATTTCACCTTGTCCGTTCTTTTTAGTTTTAATATTGACTTTAGTAGCCAATTTTGAAGATAAACTTTGCCTGATACTTTCAAAAACCGGTGCCAAAGGCAATTTTGAAGATTTAGCCTGATGTTTAGGCGAATGAATATTCCGTACCAGTTCTTCAACCTTCCTGACCGATAATGATTTAGCAATAATTTCTTTGAAAATATTCAGTTGTTCATCAACATTTTCCAGTGCAATTAAAGCACGTGCATGTCCCATGCTTAATTTTTTGGTTTTTATAGCCGATTGAATTTCAGGCGGTAGTTTTAACAAACGAAGATAGTTAGTGATAGTACTTCTTTCTTTCCCTACTTTTTGTCCCAGTGCATCCTGGGTAAGTTTACATTCGTCAATCAATCTTTTATAATTAATGGCAATTTCAATAGCATTCAAATCTTCACGTTGAATATTTTCAATCAGTGCCATTTCCAACATTTGTTCATCATTAGCCGATCTGATAAAGGCAGGAATTTTGTCTAAACCGACCATTTTGGCAGCCCTTAGCCTTCTTTCTCCGGCTATCAGTTGAAATTTTTGCAAGGATAATCTCCGGAGTGTGATGGGTTGGATAATTCCATGAATTCTGATTGATTCGGCTAATTCGCTCAGTTTTTGTTTATCAAATTCGGCTCTGGGTTGAAAGGGATTGATTTCGATATGGTCGAGAGGTATGTCGGATACCGTTCCGGCAATTTTTTTTCCAGTTTCTGATTCACTCAAGGGTTGCTCCGATTCATGGCTTATATTTTCAAGCAATGCTCTTATTCCTTTTCCAAGTTCTTTTTTGTTGTTCATCTGATTAGCTTACAATTTTGTTGGCTTGAGGAATACGGGTGGCATCATTACGTTGAAGTAATTCACGGGCAAGATTCAGATAATTAACGGCTCCTGTGCTATCGGCATCATATAATATGGCCGGTTTACCAAAGCTTGGTGCTTCTCCAAGGCGTGTGTTTCTATGAATAATAGTTTCGAAAACAATATCCTGAAAATGACGGTTTACTTCGGCCACTACCTGGTTTGATAACCTCAGGCGGGTATCATACATCGTGAGCAATATACCTTCGATAATCATTTCCGGATTTAATCTTTTTTGTACAATTTTAATAGTATTCAGTAGTTTTCCTAAACCTTCGAGGGCAAAATATTCGCATTGAACAGGTACCAATACACCATCGGAAGCCGTTAAAGCATTCACGGTGATTAATCCTAAAGAGGGTGAACAATCAATAATAATAAAATCATACTTATCTCTTATTGAATCGAGTACCTGATGCATTATTTTTTCCCTGTTCGGATGGTTGATCAGTTCAATTTCGGCACCTACAAGGTCGAGGTGTGAAGGAAGAAGAAATAAATTTGGAGTTTCTGTTTTTAAAATGGCCTGATCGGCCGGTATTTCATTGATCATGCATTCATAAATACTGGTCGTTACATTCTTGGGATCGAAACCAATACCCGAAGTACAATTTGCCTGAGGATCGGCATCAACCAATAATGTTTTGTATTCGAGCACCCCTAAACTGGCTGCGAGGTTGAGTGCCGTTGTAGTTTTCCCAACACCTCCTTTCTGATTTGCAACTGCAATGATTTTCCCCATATTATTTCTTAATACGATTTTATCGCGTTTATATTTCAATACTTTCTCCAATTTTGGGCAGATGAAGGGTCAATCCTGCCTGTTCAAACGCTTGCCGGGCTGCATCATGGTCGATAACGATATAGCCGAAAGTGTCATAATGCATACCAATGATTGTATTGCACTCAACCCATTGTGCAGCCATAAGGGCTTCATCAATACCCATGGTAAAATTGTCGCCCAATGGCAAAAGAGCAAAATCAAGTTTGGTGAATTTCGGAATAATTTGCATATCCATAGTCAGGGCGGTATCGCCTGCGAAATAAAAGTTTCCGGCATTGCTTTCGATAACAAAACCGGCAGGATTACCGGCATAGCTGCCATCCGGAAAAGAACTTGAATGGATGGCATTGACCATTTTTACTTTACCAAAATCAAAACTTTTGCTTCCACCATGATTCATCGGATGGCCTCCCTCAATACCCTTTGCTGCAAACCAGGTGATTATTTCGAAATTCGAAATCAGGGTTGCCCCACTGGCTTTGGCTATCTGAATCACATCGGCCATATGATCCTGATGACCATGGCTGATAAGGATATAATCCGGCTTAATAATGGCGATATCAATGTGTTTCGCCAACTCATTGCCTGATATAAAAGGATCAAACAAAAGTTTTTTTCCATTTACTTCAAGCATCCAACAAGCATGTCCATAATTGGTAACTCTCATGGTAATGAATGGTTAAAATTGCCAATATTGAGGAGTAAAAGTACAAGAAAGCATGCAATCTTAAGCATGAATTTATTGAGAATTACGAACAATAAAGCACAATATTTCCACATTTTACAAGATTTACAGCAGATTATAGTTTTTTTGCTTTGTGATTGTCTGCTTAAATAAAACCGGTGTCCTGAAGCCTTTTTCAAGGATAATTGTTTTGTTGCTGATATTTATTATCAGTGCATTATTTTCCTGCCGTAGTAAGGACTATTCATTGAATGAAATGGTTTTTCGCTATAATCAAGGGGGGGGGATTTCTAATCTTGATCCGGCTTTTGCCCGCAATCAGGCCAATATGTGGGCCGTTCACCAGCTGTATAATGGATTATTACAGTTCGATCGGCATTTGAAGATAAAACCTTGCCTGGCTAAAAGTTTTGATGTCAGTGCCGATGGATTAAACTATATCTTTCATTTAAGACAAGATGTATATTTCCCGGATAATCCTTGCTTTGATGCCGGTAAAGGAAGAAAAATGATTGCCTCTGATGTGGTCTATAGCCTGCAACGCATTATTGACCCGGATGTAGCCAGTCCCGGAGCATGGATTTTTCAAGACAAAGTGCAAGGACCGGAGGCTTTTCGTGCCATCAATGATTCTACTTTTTCGCTGAAGTTACAATCGGCTTTCAGGGCATTGCCGGGTATGCTCACCATGGAATATTGTTCCATTCTTCCTCATGAAGCCATTGAATATTATGGACACCGGTTTAGAAAAAACCCGGTGGGAACAGGCCCTTTCCGTTTCAGTAGATGGGACGAAGCTAATGTTTTGGTGCTTAAAAAAAACGAACATTATTTCAGGAAAGATTCATCGGGAGCTTCTTTGCCTTATATTGATAAAATACTCATTTCATTTATCGATAATAAAAGCACTGAATTTTTGTCTTTTCTCAATGGTGATTTGGATTTTGTCTCCGATATTGATCCCGGGCTTAAGGAATTGGTGCTTAGCCCTGATGGCAAATTGCAAGACCATTTTGCAAACAAATTCCGTTTACTGGCAGGACCTTATCTGAATACCGAATATCTTGGATTTATGATGGACAGCTCCCATCTAGCGCAAAATAGTCCGATATTGAACCGTCAATTCAGGCAAGCTGTCAATTATGGATTCGATCGTAAAAAGATGTTGCGCTATTTGAGAAATAATAAAGGTATAGCCGCTAACCGGGGTATGATTCCACCCGGTTTAATTTCTGCTGCACATTCAAGTTATGGATATAGCTATGACCGGGATAAAGCCCTTGAATTATTATCGGAATCGGGCTTGAACTTGGAAAAAATACCTTCTATTGAATTAAATGCACCCCCTGCTTATGCTGATATTTGCGAGTTTATTCAGAAACAACTTACCGAAATAGGAATTGGGGTAAATCTAAGAATTGTTCAGCCAAGTGCTTTAAGAAGCGGTATGGAACAAAATGAATTTGGTTTTTTCCGGGCTTCGTGGATTGCCGATTATCCCGATGCCGAAAGTTATATGGCTCTTTTTTACAGCAAATTCGGCTCACCACCAAATTATACCCGCTATAAGAATGCGCTTATCGATAGCTTGTACAGGCAGGTTGTTGCAGAAAGCAATGATTCTATAAGCCGTTTGATATATCGTAAAATGGATAGTCTGGTGATGAATGATGCACCTGTAGTACCGCTTTACTACGATGAAGTGTACTTGTTTATTTCCAAAAGAGTGATGGGCATGGAAGTGAATCCCATGAATATGTTGGATTTGGAAAGCGTAAAGCTAAAGTAGAGGTAAGAAATAAGCTATAAGCATTCCACAATCAAGACTTTTACTTTAATTCCAATATAATCACGGATTACCCGGAATTCTTCATCGTTTAAATTTTTCGGATCAGGAATACTCCAATCTTCGCGGGCTTTGGCCGGAATATCCGGACAAGACTCTGCACAACCCATAGTCACTACCCGGTCGAAAACGATATCCGGTAAATCGTCCAATGAGCTGGAATGATGCCGGCTAAGGTCATAGCCCAATTCCTGCATGGCTTTAATGGCTTTTGGGTTGATTTCCCCCGAAGGCTTTGACCCGGCACTGTATGCCTGAAGCTTTCCTTTTCCATAGATATTGGCAAAGGCTTCTGCCATTTGACTCCGGTTTGAGTTTTCGATGCAAACGAATAAAACCTTTTTCATCAATATTTTCTTTTTTTAGCAATTGCTACCAGCGACAACATAATAGGCACTTCAATCAACACCCCGACAACAGTTGCCAAAGCGGCTCCTGAATTAATACCAAACAGTACAATAGCCACAGCAACAGATAGTTCAAAAAAGTTACTTGCACCAATCATTGATGCCGGGGCACATACCGGATATGGTAATTTTAAAAAACGTTTTCCTGCTATCCAGCTTAAGCTAAAGATAAAATAAGTTTGAATACCAAGGGGAATAGCAATCAACAAAATATGAAAGGGCTTATTGATCATGGTTTCGCCCTGAAAAGCAAATAATAAGATCAGTGTGAGCAGGAGGGCTGTGATAGAAAGCGGCCTGAATGCAGGCAGGAATTTTTGACGAAACCAGGTTTCACCTTTTTTCCTGAGCAGAATCCGTTGACTTATAATTCCTGCAAATAGTGGGACAACAACAAAAATCAGCACGGAACTAATCAGCGAAGAAAATGGAATATGAAGACCTGTAATGCCCAGCAGGATTTCCACAATGGGTATAAAAGCAATAAGGATAATCAAATCGTTGATAGCTACTTGGATGAGGGTATAATTCGGGTCTCCATCGCTGAGATAAGACCACACAAAAACCATAGCAGTGCAGGGAGCTGCTCCTAACAAAATGGCTCCGGCCGTATATTGGTCAATTTCGACCGGACTAAGCCATTGCTCAAAAATATGGCTGAAAAACAACCAGGCGATAAAAGCCATGCTAAAGGGTTTTATTAACCAGTTGACACTTAGGGTTAGCGACAAACCCTTGATTTGTTCATTTATGTTTTTGATTTTTGAAAAATCAATCTGCAACATCATAGGGTAAATCATCAACCAAATGAGCAGAGCTACAGGCAAGTTGACCTGATGCCAGCTTAAATCGCTTAAAACATGGATTCCCTTTCCGGCCCATTTACCAATGATGATACCGGCCCCGATGCAGAGCAAAACCCAGAGCGTTAACCAGCGTTCGAAAAATGCTAAACGATTCATTAACAACAATTTCTTTGTCCGTCACAAAGCGGTTTTTCGGCATAAACCGTAATCGAATATATGCCGGTATCGCTATGCTTTAGCTCATCAATCTCCTGCTTCGTAATATATTGCAAGAGTATATTTTCAGGAATTTCGATTTCCTTGTCTTTCAGTAGTTTAATGTTTATAAATCCACTTTCCCTAATGATATGGATATAGGCTTCAATGGGAATAGCCCCCGACACACAACCGGCATATAGCTCGGCTGCTTCTTTTATTTTTTTAGGCAAACATCCCCGTATAACAATATCGGAAATACTGAAATGACCACCCGGTTTCAATACCCTGAACGTTTCGCTGAAAGCTTTGCTTTTATCGGGAACCAGATTCATCACACAATTGCTCAAAACCACATCAATAAGGTTTCCACCAAGCGGCATTTTTTCGATATCGCCAAGGCGAAACTCTACATTGTTGAAACCCAGCTTAGCCGCATTCATCCGGGCTTTATCAATCATTGCTGCAGTCATATCAATACCAATGACCTTTCCTTCGCTTCCACATAATTCGCGGGCAACAAAAGCATCGTTGCCGGCTCCTGATCCCAAATCAAGCACTGAATCTCCATGGTTTATATGAGCAAACTGAGTTGGTATGCCACATCCCAGACCGAGATCAGCAGCATCATGATGTCCTTTTATTTTTTTGTAGTCTTCGGCAAATATGCTATAATCCACTTCATTGCATCCTCCAACTCCACAACAAGAAGTTTCATTTTCTTCTTTGCTTTGTTCGGCAATATCCCTGTATTTCTCACGAACTAAAGCTTTAAGGTCTTCATTTGATTTCATATTTATCGGTTTTTTACGATGAAAAAATATAAATTTTTTAACAACAATCGGGTGTAGTGCCAGGCTGTTTGAAAAAGTCATTAAAAACAAGAGCAAGTTCCTCCCATACTTCAGGATTGATACAATAGCAAACCTTTTGCCCGTCAATATCGCCCTGAATGATACCGCTGTTTTTTAATGCAGCCAGATGTTGCGATACGGTTGACTGGGAGAGGGGAAGTTCATCAACAATATCACCGCAAATACAAGCCTGTTTTTGAATCAGGCATTGAAGAATAGCAATACGTGCGGGATGCCCTAAAGCTCTAGCCAATTCGGCCAGGCGGTTTTGAGAAATAGTGAACTTATCTGTTTTCTTAATAGCCATTAATCGTAAAAATACGATAAATTATTTCTTTAAAGAAATTAATCGGATATTTTTTCGTCACATTGGCCGGTTTCCATCTGGAAAGTAGCATGTTTAATACCAAATTTTTCCTCCAGAATCTGTCCTAAATGACGAATCAGTTTTTCTGATTCACTGACGGGCATATCGGTAATTTCGACATGAGCTTCGAAGTGAATTTGGTCATCGGTGAGCGACCAAACGTGTACATGATGAATATTGCAGACCGGTTTTTCCTGTTGTAGTCTGATCCTGACCGCTTCAGCGTCAAAATCCACCGGTGCTCTCATCATCAGAATACGAGTGGCATCTCGAACAATTTTAAAGGCTTCGTAAATGAGATAAAGGGAGATAAGAATAGTCAGTAAGGGGTCAATCCATGAAATTCCATACCAATAGATTAATGCACCACCCAGCAAAACCGCTACAGAAGAAGCGGCATCGGTGAGCAGATGCAAATAAGCAGATTTGATATTTAAGTTACCGGAAGCACCCCTTTGTAAAAGGAAAGTACCGGTAAGATTTGCCAAAAGGCCAAAAGCGGCAACAATCATCATGAGCCGGCTTTCAATTGCTACCGGATGATTGAAACGATTGACCGATTCCACAATGAGATAAAGCCCAATACCAAGTAAAGTAACCGAATTGATAATAGCAGCAAAAAGCTCTGCTCTTTTCCAACCGAAGGTATATCGTTTATCCTTTGGTCGCTTCCCGAGTTTCCAGGCAGTATAAGAAATGATGATAGCAATTCCATCGCTGAAATTATGTAAAGCATCGGAAATTAAAGCCAGACTTCCTGAAAGGATTCCACCAATGATTTCGGTAATCGTGATACCGAAATTTAAAAGCATGGTGATTAGCAGACGCCAACCCAGCGATTGATGATGATGGTTTTCGGTAGCATGTTTATGCATAGAACAAAAGTGTAAAAATTTGATGACTATACAGAATACATCTTCAACAGTAAGATTCTTTTTTCTGATGTCCTGCATTCAGGGAGAAATTACATTGCTTTCGGAGTACACACTTTTTCCGATATCGGCCTGATGAATGGATACTTAGATATTGTTCGTTTTAAGACAATCATTCATGAAGAATTGTTTTAGTGATAGAAATAGCATCTATTACCGGACTCAATATTGTCATCCGGTAGTAAAATAAGCATTTAATACATCAACATTTAAGGGGACATTAAAACTCATGTTTTCCAAAACGGATCAGGAAAGTCATAAGCTGATATTTCAATCTTGCTGAGGATGCTGCCAATAGTTGACATATCACCGGGAGATAGCTTTTTTTCTAACCAGGGGAAAAATTCCCTTTCTTCAAAGCGGATATGATCATTTGTCAGTTTGGCGAGTGTCAAAGCATACTCATGCATACCTTTTTCAGACGTTTTTATACTTGAAACAAGCTGCCTGATTTGTTGATGCTCCTTGCGAAATTGCAAAGTGGGTTCTTCATCTTTTAATAATGGAAGAAACAATTCTTCTTCCATATCGAAGTGCCGCTGTAAAGAATGCTCCCAGAAACCGACTATATATGATTGAAGCGTTTTACTATTTGCATTGTCAGCTTTTTGCAATCGACTACAAAATAATAATCCGTGATGATGTTCATGAGAGAGGGGCAAAAGATGTTCGCTTCTTTTCATTGGGGTTTAGTTCACTATTAATTATTTCAATGCACATTGATGTTTGTAAAATAAAACAAAGATAAGGGCTTAAATTATTAATATTGATATTTAAATCATTATTCATAAGAAAGACGTATATTGTTTAAATGATGAAAAAGCCTACGAAAAAACGGACATGTGTACGTGCTGTTGCTATTGATGACAATAGCCTTGACAGCTACGAAACTATTTATCTGCTTGATAAATCAGGAGAAGAATGGGAAATACGAAGATTGAAAAGGGAAGATACTATAAGATTTATTTGCAAAAAACATCCCAATATTATTGACATAGGGAAAGGGAATCGAAATTATTTTAATGGTATTATTGATGTAACAAACTGTAAATTCCGGGAGTATTACATACTTCGCAATCAGATACTTGAACATACCAACGAAGAAAATTGGAAGTTCTTTTATCATGGTTTGTATTTAGATAACTTTCAAGGTTACACGACTTATGTTTATAAATAAAAATCCAATATTATGATTGAGATTAGATGTAACTTGGAATCTGCCAATTCAATCCTTGTTTTGGTGGATTAGGTTCTCGAAGCTACAGGTTCTTGGAGCAATTGAATGATCATAGCTGTTTCAATCCTTGTTTTGGTGGATTAGGTTCTCGAAGTAATGGGAAAGGTGTGGTCCTGTAGTCGTTCAATAGGTTTCAATCCTTGTTTTGGTGGATTAGGTTCTCGAAGTCATTGATTTGGAACAGCTATACCGTATGCTTCGCAGTTTCAATCCTTGTTTTGGTGGATTAGGTTCTCGAAGCCAAATTTATCTTTTGCCATTTTAAAAGAATTTTTGTTTCAATCCTTGTTTTGGTGGATTAGGTTCTCGAAGTTTTCAATGATGCTGCCTATCTTATGATAATCATTGGTTTCAATCCTTGTTTTGGTGGATTAGGTTCTCGAAGATTGCCCGAAGATGCGTTAAGCAACACAGCTTACATGTTTCAATCCTTGTTTTGGTGGATTAGGTTCTCGAAGAATAATGACGTCTTTCGTCTCGTACCCATCGAAAATTTGTTTCAATCCTTGTTTTGGTGGATTAGGTTCTCGAAGATCCATTAGGAGAACTATTCAGTACCATTAATGAAGGTTTCAATCCTTGTTTTGGTGGATTAGGTTCTCGAAGTGCTTGTTTTGACGCTTTTTTGTTGCAACATTATTCGTTTCAATCCTTGTTTTGGTGGATTAGGTTCTCGAAGGGTGGCTGCCGTCAATGATGTCTGCGAAAGCTAAAAGTTTCAATCCTTGTTTTGGTGGATTAGGTTCTCGAAGCGTTGGTCCGGCATTTGGCAGTCTCGAGCAGGTGAAGTTTCAATCCTTGTTTTGGTGGATTAGGTTCTCGAAGAGGAGATGGCTAAGCTTTTCAGCAAGCTACCGGTTTAGTTTCAATCCTTGTTTTGGTGGATTAGGTTCTCGAAGGTGGATTAGCCGTTAATATTACAGGCAAGTATCAATGTTTCAATCCTTGTTTTGGTGGATTAGGTTCTCGAAGGGTTTTTTATTTTCTGCTGTGTTTCTTTTTTTCGGAGTTTCAATCCTTGTTTTGGTGGATTAGGTTCTCGAAGTTTCTGTGCGCCCCCGTGCCGTCAGCCTTCAGCGCCGTTTCAATCCTTGTTTTGGTGGATTAGGTTCTCGAAGTTTGGCCTTTTTGGCTGCTTCCAATAGATTATACCAGTTTCAATCCTTGTTTTGGTGGATTAGGTTCTCGAAGATAAGCATAGCATATTTTGTTTTTCCCTGCTTAATGTTTCAATCCTTGTTTTGGTGGATTAGGTTCTCGAAGTAACTTCAAAGAATGCGTACAATTATTCCTTTTCGAGTTTCAATCCTTGTTTTGGTGGATTAGGTTCTCGAAGATTTTTAACCCACCATTTCATATCTTTTTGCTTATCGTTTCAATCCTTGTTTTGGTGGATTAGGTTCTCGAAGCCTACTACTCTCCGGCTACAAGAAATGAATCCAAAGTTTCAATCCTTGTTTTGGTGGATTAGGTTCTCGAAGCGGTAGGGATGTTGTTTAGTACATCGTTCATAATATGTTTCAATCCTTGTTTTGGTGGATTAGGTTCTCGAAGTACCCACCACACCAGTAAGCTTACCTACAGTACCGTGTTTCAATCCTTGTTTTGGTGGATTAGGTTCTCGAAGTTTTCAGCACCGGGAGTGCGCGGGCGCGAACAAGGGGTTTCAATCCTTGTTTTGGTGGATTAGGTTCTCGAAGTTTTTCTATTACCTTTTTACCATGTTTTTTAGAATAAGTTTCAATCCTTGTTTTGGTGGATTAGGTTCTCGAAGTTAAATGTTTGCCGATCTGCTGTAATGAACCATTAGTTTCAATCCTTGTTTTGGTGGATTAGGTTCTCGAAGAATATTGATTTTTTCTCGCCCGGGGGGGGTAAAGCCGTTTCAATCCTTGTTTTGGTGGATTAGGTTCTCGAAGAGCCGTAGGCCTTGGCGCCTGGCTATTATTGGGCAAGTTTCAATCCTTGTTTTGGTGGATTAGGTTCTCGAAGATCTGGAGGTGGTAGTTTTCCATTGTGCATAATTCTGGTTTCAATCCTTGTTTTGGTGGATTAGGTTCTCGAAGATAATATACTGATAATTGCGGCTTTACTGATCGCAGGTTTCAATCCTTGTTTTGGTGGATTAGGTTCTCGAAGTGCTAACGTATTGGGTGTATGACCTGTGCGGAATTAGTTTCAATCCTTGTTTTGGTGGATTAGGTTCTCGAAGGGTGCTTTGTTGCGATTATTAACCACAAAATTTGATGTTTCAATCCTTGTTTTGGTGGATTAGGTTCTCGAAGATCGAATGAGCCAGGCGTATTCTCAAGTAATTCGGTGTTTCAATCCTTGTTTTGGTGGATTAGGTTCTCGAAGAGCTTTTTGCATTAATTTTTTCTTCTGGTGATTAATGTTTCAATCCTTGTTTTGGTGGATTAGGTTCTCGAAGAGCATATCTGTAAAATTAAACATTTGTATTTTTAATGTTTCAATCCTTGTTTTGGTGGATTAGGTTCTCGAAGAAAAATTAATGCAAAAAGCTGCAAAAAATTAGTTCAGTTTCAATCCTTGTTTTGGTGGATTAGGTTCTCGAAGCATGATTTTTGTTTTGTGTGAATTGAATAATAATTGGTTTCAATCCTTGTTTTGGTGGATTAGGTTCTCGAAGTAAAAGAAATGAAATTTACCGGTGGTGATAGGTACGTTTCAATCCTTGTTTTGGTGGATTAGGTTCTCGAAGAATAAGGGGGTGAACTGAAAAGGGTGAGGGTGAGGCGTTTCAATCCTTGTTTTGGTGGATTAGGTTCTCGAAGTAGACCCACTTGCAAAAGACGAGAATGGAGAGTATATGTTTCAATCCTTGTTTTGGTGGATTAGGTTCTCGAAGTCGATAAACCGGATAATGCTTATCTAACGTGGTCTGAGTTTCAATCCTTGTTTTGGTGGATTAGGTTCTCGAAGTCTTTTTT